>CAZTUV010000320.1:0-1502 GCA_964616595.1 uncultured Alistipes sp. | reverse complement strand
TTAGCAATATAACATATATAAGAACCGTAGGAACTACGGGGATAGCTTGGTAAATCTCTTTCCATTAGGAGAGAGTTCCCAAGAACCCTGCGACTTTAGTCGTGGGAGGTTCAGACTGAAGTAAAATTAAGACAAACTGTTCGTGAAGCATAAAATCATGCAACAATTCCTGAACTTACTGAAAAAGAAAAAGCATTTCTGAATGGTGATATTGTAGAATTTATGGCAAAATCAGTGATTGATGCAGACAATATAAATAACCACTCGGATATAATTCAGCGTGTTCAGAATGGTGAAGATATTCATAAGGAATTTGTTATTTCCCTGCTTGAAAATCAGCATAATTTTGTCACTACACAAAGCAATGAATTTACTGTTGAATACGATGAAGATTTTCTTACTGCAAAATATGAAAACGTTGAAAGACAGATAAGTTATACAGAACTTGAAAATGCTTTTCTTGCATTGATTGAGAACAAGCATAACGATATTGTTCAGGGCTTGGATTACGGCAACCTGAAAGATTATAATCAGGAAATAATAAAAAATGAGTCAGAACAGTCAATATTACAAAAATCTGCTGATTATTTAAAAATCGGTGACGTTATCAGATATGACGACGAAATCTGGCGGATAACTGATATAAGAGGTGACTTTTCACTTAACCTTGAAAACACAGATAAAAATTCAGTAATGCCTGTGAGGTCGTTTATCGGTAACTGGAAAGAACAACTTGGCAGAGATGGATTTGAATATGTTTCTAATTTTTATAAAAAAAATGTTTCTGAAAACGAAAAACAAAAGTCAGTTCCTGAACCGACTGAAAAGAAAAAAACAACATATTCCGAAAAGTTGTATAACCAGTTTACAGAAATGTTTCCTGAAATCTCGTCCAGCGAACATTCTTACGAACGTTACAAGAACATTGGTGATGCATATGAACCGCTTACAGTTGAACATCTTGGTGGAAACAATTATGCTTTCATGCATGACGCTAAATTCAAATTTGAGCTTGACCATGAAAATAAAACTTTGAATATTTTGGAATATCAAAAAGATGACTCTATTTTTGGAACAGTTCATCAAAAAGTTTATGATGAAAACAATACTGATTTAAATTTACTTTCATCACTTGAAAGAAATTTTCTGCAAAGTTTAAACAATGCACAAAATGAGAAACGTCAACTTACTTTATATGCTGATAAAAATGGTAATAAGTTCAATTCAGATAATGAACCTGTTATTTCTGAAATTGAAGAAACAAAGATTAATGATGATACTCCGGAATTACGAGCTGTTCTTAATGAATTTTCCGAAAAATACGGTTTAGGTGAACTGAATGTTGAACCGTCAAACTACAACGGTTATAACTGGAAACTTACTGAAAAATTTCAGGACGGTACAGATTTTGTACTTGGTGAAATTACCTGTTCAGAATATGATAAATCGTTTACTCCGCAAGAACTTAAAACATCTCTTGAGAAATTTGAAAGCGAAAAACA
>CAZTUV010000319.1:0-1505 GCA_964616595.1 uncultured Alistipes sp. | reverse complement strand
CATATTATATAAAAAAAGTCCAGATTTATACTGGATCTTTTTCAACAGACTGAGACTGATTATTATAATAGTCAGTCTTTATCTTATTATTTATCCCATACATTCTTTATGTTGGTCAGTGTATCCTGCCTGATTTGCCTCTTCAATGGTTGAGAAATAAATTCTGTTTTCTTCATAAGGCAGGCTATTACAATGAATACTATGTAATTTTTTGCTGTTTCTGTTAGCAACATAGTTTCTGCTTGATGATTGTACCGAACTTTCATATGAATTATCATTATAATTGTTGCTATATAAACTATCGGCAGTACAGGAAGTTAAGGTTAATGCAACAGCAATTGCAAGAACAAGTTTCTTCATATTCGTCACCCCTTTTCAAGAATTATACCACTATTTTCAATATTTGTCAATAAATATTTTTAAACAGAATGATATTTGTGCATATCTAATTCTGTAATATTTTAGTAAATAGTATATATGAAAATTCTTGTTGATAATTACATATTTTTCTAATAAAAAAGCTTCCTTTAAAGAAAGCTGAGGAATTAAATATTCGCCGAAATTTATTACTGTAATGATTTGTGCATCATTCTGCTGAATATATTCGGATAATACTTTATTTTTACTGGTAAATATTGTTCAATGGCGAATTTGATTTTACCTGTAATCTCAGCTTATCTGTAACAAGTGCAATGAATTCAGAATTTGTAGGTCGCCCGTGATAGCATTTTATAGAGTAACCAAAGAAAGAATTTAATGTTTCGATATTTCCTCTTTCCCATGCTATTTCTATGGCATGACGTATAGCACGTTCTACTCTTGAAGACGTTGTACTGTATTGTCTTGCAACAGATGGATAAAGCTGTTTGGTCACGCAATTCATAAGCGAAACATCATTTACAGCATTAAGAATTGCGGTACGTAAATACTGATATCCTTTAACATGAGCAGGTACGCCGAGTTTACGAATTATATCAGTAACAATGATTTCCATATCTGTACAGTTTGTGGGAACTGATTTTTTACAGACAGATTTGATTACAGAACATAGTGTTTCTGTTTCAAATGGTTGTGTGATGTAGTATGATGCTCCGTTTTCGATTATTTGACGTTCAATAAAACTGTTTTTTAATTCTGACATTATAATAAATGCCGGTGGTTGAGTTAAAACATTTCCTGCTTGTTTCATGATGTTTATAACATCAAGTTCAGGGACGGTGAGGTTTATAACGGCTACGTCAGGTATATCCTTGACAATAGAATTAAAAATGACTTTTCCGTCATTCTTGCGGGTATAGGCGTAAATGCCCATTTCACGAAGCTCTGATGCGATTTTCACACCATTTTCGGCGGTATTATCGCCAATCAGTACTTTAATTTTATCATTTTCCATAAATAATACTCCTTTTCGGTAATTTCCTACAAAATTATTTTACAACGTATCGGTAACTATTTCAAGACTTTTTTATGGTATATTTTGTCGAATATTGATACTTTATATAACC
>CAZTUV010000318.1:0-1505 GCA_964616595.1 uncultured Alistipes sp. | reverse complement strand
TAAATTTTTAACCCCGATGTCAAATCTGATATCGGGGTTTTTGGACAGGCTGACTTCCGATATACAATACCGGAAGCAGTTTTTAACTAATTGTTTATGATAAGCTTTCTCATAAGGACTACATCAAAAGAGTCAGTATATCCGTCCTGATTGTAATCGCAGGAAAATTCTGTTGATTCACCCATAACTGCTTTTGCACAATATACAAGGTCAGCGATATTAACTTTTTCATCGTGGTTAAGGTCGCCATCAGGGTATTGTTCAATAATTATTGTAGTAGTTATGCTGGTGCTTGATGTGGTAGTGGAGGTTGTTGTGTGGGTGCTTGATGTAGTTGTAGAAGTAGTAGTTGTTGTACTGGTGTTTGATGTAGTTGTAATAGTATAATCGTTTTCGGAAAGTTCCGGATAAACTAAGTTTGTAAAATCATGTTCACCGTTTGGAGTATGTTTGACATTAAAGTTTATTGAACCTTTAAGGAAATATTCATATTTAAGTTCAGCACCATTTTTTCCGTCAAGGTCGTCCCATGTCATATCGACGGCATACCAGTTTTCGTCTTCCATCTGAACGTAATTCCACATATGAGCGGTACGTGTTTCAGAATTAAAGTTCCCGAAAATTATGGTGCATGGAATATCAATACTATCACAGATAAGCTTAAAAGCTTTTGAGTATCCTTCACAAACTACACCAGGTTCAACAATTGCTCCCACTGCTGAACTGTAAAAACTTGAATTTAAATCATAATATGTAAAATTGCATATATAATCATGAATACTTTTAAGTTGTTCATATCTCGAATCACCATCAATCGGGAAGTTGACAATAGCGTTTTCAAGTTTTTCTTTATATTCTTTGACTCCGTCAATTGAACCATAATTTTCAAAATATGCAGAAGTAAATGTAAGTTATTTTATAGTGACAGTATATTTTCCTGTTTTGGAACTATGATGTGTTGTAGCCTTTGACACCCCGATTGATATATTTGCCTCATCAAGCCAGAAAATTTCGGGCATATCAAGTAATAATGCATCAATACCATTTTTGCAGTTGCTGAAAACACTATTACTGAAAGTTTCTGCATCTTCTTCTGTATAGTTGCTTGTTGACGGCAAACCATTAAGTGTCATAGAAACGGGTTCAGGAAGAGCAACTGTTATTTTATCAACAGCAGGGTTGACAAGTATTGAAAGAGCATCATATACAGCTCCATTATTGTCGTCAAGCTGACTTCTGAAATTATACGAAAATTCACCGAAATTAGAGAGAACAGAAAGGTTATCTGAAAATTTTAAGTTTATGTCATCAAATTTATATTCTATTTCAGAAAAGTCGGTTGTAACATATTCGGAATTTTCGGCATAAGCTGAAAGTAAAGTGTTTCCGGTGAAATTTCCTGCAACAGCAATAGCACTCAATACTGATAAAATCGATTTTTTCATAAAAAGCCTCCAGACAAAATATAATCCCATTCCCCTTGAATTGCATTTAATATATTATAC
>CAZTUV010000317.1:0-1531 GCA_964616595.1 uncultured Alistipes sp. | reverse complement strand
GGACATATGTTTGTCCCTTTGAAATATTTTTTTAAACCTCAGATAATTAATAAATATAAGTAAATATCATAGCTATGAAAGTGATATAATTCTCATTGGATTTCTACAATATCAATCCTATAAGAAACACCACAAAAACATTCAGCCATGTGAAAATAACGCTTTGCTGACTACCACTTTTTATTTTTGCGAGCCGGAAACGTTTTGCACCAAACAGAATAGGTATTCCGGCTGGTGTAAACGTGTCCAGATACAGATGAGAAATACAGCCTAAAAACAATCCGACCAATGATGGACAATATATATATGACAGTACAAGACCTGTAAAATATACAATCGGGTCATGAAGTATACCTCTGTGCATAGGGCCGACTTTTCCGGAAAGTTCCCCGAATTTTCCTATTACTGAACTTAATGGTGCAGTAAGTTTACCTATATAACTTGTGGGATTGTCTATATCAGGGAAAATTCCACCTATTAGACCGCCAAGCACAAATAATGTAGCTGTTTCTGATGAATTTGTAAGTTGAGGAAGTACTGTTTCAAGTTTATCAAGATTCATAGCAAAAGCTGTACCTAATGTTGCACCAAATATAAAATGACAATTTCCGTTCATAAAAAATCTCCTTTTTAGTATAATTAATTATACATTATATGTCGGATTTTGTCAAGTATGGATAGTTATGGAATATTTTCACTTATAACATAACTTTTCCCGTTTTTGAGTTTGATATATAAACTCGTTATTGGCATTAGGTAATCAAGGAATCTCAGACATATGATATTAATAATATGGGTGACATTCTGTATCTTTTTCACGATAACCGGAATTTTTTTCATATTCTTTTATAAACTGATATAAATATGATAATTGCAACAATCAGATAATATCTGAATTCGATTCACTGATTACGTATTTTCATATTGCGGTCAATTTCACGTTTAGCATCACGTTTAGCTGAATCAGCCCTTTTATCGTAAAGTTTTTTACCCTTGCAAAGTCCGAGTTGTACTTTAACTTTAGAATCCTTGAAATACAAACTAAGTGGAATAAGTGAAAGACCATCTTGTTTAAGAGTGCCATATAATTTATTTATTTCTTTTTTGTGCATAAGGAGTTTACGAACACGTAACGGGTCACGATTAAAAATATTTCCTTTTTCATATGGTGAGATATGCATTCCTCTTATAAAAAGCTCTCCCTTATCGACTGAACACCAGCTATCTTTAAGATTAACACCACCATTACGTATAGATTTAACTTCAGTTCCGACAAGTTCTATACCTGCCTCATATGTTTCCAACACAAAATACTCATGACGTGCTTTTCGATTTTCAGCAATTGTTTTAGTACCTTTTGAACGCATTTTTAACGCTCTCCTCTCCGGAAAAATATAATAACATTATATCATAATTACAATCATATTGCAAGCTTTTAACAAGAAAGTCAAAGGTTACACAAAATAATAAGTGTAACCTCAGCCTGTCCAAAAACCCCGATATCAGATTTGACATCGGGGTTAAAAATTTA
>CAZTUV010000316.1:0-1532 GCA_964616595.1 uncultured Alistipes sp. | reverse complement strand
ATTTTTAACCCCGATGTCAAATCTGATATCGGGGTTTTTGGACAGGCTGAGCCGTTCCATTATTTATGGAGCGGCTTTAATGAAAGTAAGGAGAAGTATATATAAGGGAAAGTTTTAATTAATTATCGTCAACGCTTGTTTCGTCATCAAAAGGAATGTTACTTGTATCAGCGTTGGCTTCTTGCAGGATAATTTCGATATCCATATCTTCACCGGTACGTGTAATTGTAAGTGTAAGAGTTTCACCGGCTTTGTAGTTATTTTTTATCTTGTTAAGTTCTTCAGCAGATGTAACGGTTTCTCCGTCAGCGGCTATAATAACGTCGCCTTTCTGTATTCCAGCAAGGTCAGCAGAACCACCCTCCTGAACACTTTGAACATAAACGCCAAGCGGAATATCATAATAACGTGAAACTGATTCTGTAACATCAACAGTGGATATTCCTATCTGAGGTCTGCCCTTGACATATTTGTAATTTATAAGGTCATCAATAATAACTTTTGCGTCATTAATTGGTATGGCAAATCCAAGACCTTCAACACTTGCTGAACCATAGCTCGATGACATTTTAGCGGAATTTATTCCAATAACCTGTCCGCAGCTATTCAAAAGAGGCCCGCCGGAGTTACCGGAATTTATAGCAGTATCTGTTTGAATAAGAGTCATACTTTTTTCATTGATATCAATTTTTCTGTTTTTAGCGGAAACTATACCACTGGTTACTGAACCAAAAAGTTCAAATCCAAGAGGATTACCAACAGCTATTACAAGTTCTCCTACTCTTAAATCATCGCTGTCTCCGAATTCTGCCGGAGTAAGACCTGTTTCATTTACTTTCAGTACTGCTAAATCTGTTTCGGTATCGTAAGCGATAATTTTAGCATCATGTTCTGTTTCATCGCTGAATACCACTGAAACTTCAGTAGCTTCACCGCACTGATAGTCGCTGTCATCATATATAACATGAGCGTTTGTAATAATATATCCGTCTTCCGACATTATGATTCCTGTACCGGTAGCGAGCATTTCTTGAGTTTCAGATTGCTGAGGGCTATTGAATCCCCAACCCCAGCCACTCATACCATAATCGATAGTATATTCAAAAGTTGAGGCAACTCCGACAACAGAAGGCATAATTTCATCTACTATATCGGGCAATGACTTGGCATCTGAACGTGCTGCAATATCAATAAGGCTTGGAATATCTTCTGTTTCTTCATCTGAAGAGGAATTGTCAGGCAAACTTTGCTGAACTATTGCTGAAGAGTTTTCTGAATCGTTATTGAAGTCTGAAACTTCAAGTTTATCAGAGTTCATATATTTGTATACTTGTACAGAGCCTCCACCGACAATTACCATTGATAAAACAAAGGCAACAGCTTTAAGCCCTGTATGCTTTTTGGGCTTTTTCGGACTGGAATTGTTCTGATAAATAAAAGATGATGAATTATTGTTATTATTTTCATCATTATTAAATGGATAATTATCAGGCATAAGAAACTTCCTTTCCGGTTTCAATTTATTTTATAAT
>CAZTUV010000315.1:0-1578 GCA_964616595.1 uncultured Alistipes sp. | reverse complement strand
CCGTTCCATTTTTTGTGTAACTATTGATAAATTTAATACAATATGTTATTATAAAGATATGATTTTTAAATAAAAGGAGATTTTTATGCTTGTTTCTTTGAATAATATTAATAAATTCTATAACGGAAATCAGTTACTGAACAATATATCCCTATCAATCGACGAAAACGATAAAATAGGTCTTGTTGGAAAAAATGGTTGTGGAAAATCAACATTTCTTAAAATAATAACTGGTTCAATTGAACCAGACAGATTTACAGAAAAAGATGGTATCATATCAATGGCATCAAAAACAACCATAGGTTACCTTGAACAAATGGGCGGTCTTGATTCTGAAAAAACAGTTATAGCAGAAATGCAAAATGTTTTCGCAGATATGCATAACGCTATAAAACGTTTGCGTGAAATCGAAATGGAAATTGAAACAGGTAATAATTCCTCAACAGATGAATATCAACAGCTTTCATCATGGATAGAAGCAAATGATGGTTATAATACAGACGTTAAAATAAAAACTGTTCTTAATGGTATGGGTTTTTCTGAAAATGAACTTAATCGTACTGTTTCCGGATTCAGTGGAGGAGAAAAGACACGTTTATGTATAGCAAAACTTTTACTTGAAGAACCTAATCTCCTTATATTGGACGAACCTACCAATCATCTTGACTTTAAAACTATTATGTGGCTGGAAGATTATCTGCGTTCATATAAAGGGGCAGTTCTTATTGTGTCACATGACAGATATTTTCTTGATAAATTATGCACCTCAATATGCGAAATAGAACGTGGAAACCTTAAACGATATAAGGGCAACTATTCGGCTTTTGTAAGACAAAGAGAAGAAAATGACACTCGCCAGACCAAAGAATATGAATTACAACAAAAACAAATCGCCAAACTTGAGGATTATGTAGCTAAAAATCTTGTCCGTGCATCAACTACTAAAATGGCACAAAGCAAACGCAAACAACTTGAAAAAATGGAAGTCATTGAAAAACCGTTCCATGAAACCAAAAACGCAAAAATTCACTTTACATATGCAGTTGAACCACCGATAGATATCCTTAAAGTCAAAGGTGTTGATATTTCAGTTGGTGAAGGTAATCTGCGAAAAACTCTCGTTGATGAAATAGACTTTGAAGTTCGTCGTGGTGAAAAAATAGGAATAATCGGAGATAATGGTATAGGCAAATCAACACTTCTTAAAATTATACAGGAAAAACTTCAACATAAAGGTATAGTTCGTTGGAACAGCAACATTAAAATATCATACTTTGAACAGGAAAGCACTAATCTTAACAGCGAACTTACTGTAATGGAAGAAATACACAATAGATATCCTTTAATGTCTGATTTGGAAGTAAGAAATCTTCTCGCACAAGTAAGAATCACTGGCGAAAATGTCTTTAAAAAAACCGGCGTTATAAGTGGCGGAGAACGTGCAAAGCTTTGTTTTGCAATAATGATGCAGGAACATGGAAACGTCCTGATTCTTGATGAACCTACCAATCACCTTGATTTAGCATCAAAAGAAGCTATTGAAAACGCTCTGTCCGAATATACCGGTACTATTATATT
>CAZTUV010000314.1:0-1595 GCA_964616595.1 uncultured Alistipes sp. | reverse complement strand
GGGCAAATTGCGTGTGAAGATAAAAGTAATGAAATAACAGCAATACCTGAATTGTTAGAAATGCTGGAAATAAAAGGCTGCATTGTAACAATTGATGCAATGGGAACACAAAAAGAAATTGCTGAAAAAATCATATCAAAAGAAGCAGATTATATATTGACGTTAAAAGAAAATCAGAAAAATCTGTATAATGAAGTAAAACTGTTTCTTGATGATATATGCAAAGATGAAGATGTAATAAATAGTACTGATTACCACAAAACAGTTGATAAGGGACATGGAAGAATAGAAATTCGTGAATGTGTTATATCTTATGAAACAAACTGGATTTCAAGCAAATCAGAATGGAAAGGATTACGTGGAATAGGTGCTGTATACAGCAGTATTGAGGAAAATGGAAAAAAGTCAAAGCAGTCACACTACTTTATTTTCAGTTGTAAAAACATGACAGCCCAAAAAATTATGAAATGCAAAAGAAATCATTGGAGTATTGAAAATAATCTGCACTGGATTCTAGATATGTCTTTCAGAGAAGATGAAAGCAGAGCAAGAAAAGATAATTCAGCTGAGAATTTTAATGTAATCCGTCATATTGCTTACAATATTCTAAAATCTGACACATCTTTTAAAGGCAGCATTACTGATAAGCAATTCAAATGTTTGCTTGATTCTTTTTATCTTGATAAAGTTGTTATTAACTGGATTATTTCATAATTTGTTTACTCATTCAAAAACCGTGCGATAAAGTTATGGGAGTGGACAAGTGGCGGATTTTGTGATATAATAAAGAAAAACACAAGGAGCTGAAAAGTATGAAAAAAGTAACAATAGACGAAAACAGAAGATGTCCGAAATGTGGCAGTATAGAGAATCAGATAAAGGTTGGATATAATAGCTCAGGAACACAGCGTTGCAAATGTAAGGACTGTAATATCCGTTATACACCTGAACCGAAAAAACATGCATATTCAGAAAAGACAAGAGAACTTGCACTCAAAATGTATTATTCCGGCGTAAGTGGGAGAGGTGTTGGCAAAATTTTAGGAATGAACAAAGCAAATGTCTACAACTGGATAAAAAAAACTAAAAATTGATATTGAAAACTTTTCTGAGTGTTTAGAACTTGATGGGTTTTATTGGCGAAAAGCCACATACTGAAAACCGAGAAAAAACTTATATTATGACAATGGTAAGCCATGTACTACAACAAATCATTGGTTTTGATGTGGGGTTTGATAAGTCGCCTGAACGGATTCAGAATATTGTTGATAATGGTCCGGAAGCAGATTATTATTGCACAGACGGGTATTTTGGGTATGTTGATATTGTTTATCCGGGCAAGCATATTCGTAATGTTCATGATAAAAGTAACACCTTTACCGTTGAGGGTGTCAATGCTGATTTGCGTCATTATATTCCTGTTCTCGCAAGAAAAAGCAGATGTTTTTCACGCAGCCTTGAAACTCTCAAAGCTGTTGTGGCTGTTTTTGTTGATGCCTATAATCGTTTTGGTCTTGCAAAGTTCAAGTCCCGACAAAAACGAAAAAAAGGCGAGTTACCTTTCAGCTTTGTTGATTTTCTTTAACTCCGCTATT
>CAZTUV010000313.1:0-1599 GCA_964616595.1 uncultured Alistipes sp. | reverse complement strand
AATTTTTAACCCCGATGTCAAATCTGATATCGGGGTTTTTGGACAGGCTGAAGCACCTCACATTTCTGTAAGGTGCTTAAACTTACATAACTATGTCAACTTGCACTCAATTCAAAATTGTATGAGAAATTTTCTTTATCAAAATAATCATTCCCCCAAACACAAATCCATCATCTGCACTACAGCATCACAAACATCATCAAAACTGATGTCAGCAGCATATTCAAAGTCTTTCTGATAAGTCTTCCACTGTTTTATCATCACATCACTGTTTCTAACAACATCGATAATCTTCTTATAATTTTTCAGGATTTCCAAAGAACCACGTTTCTTTGATGTTGCATTCAGCGCTGCTTTCAGAGATTCTATTTCAATGTTTTTACACTGCAATTTAGCAAGGATATAGACATCGTAGTAATCTCTTGGTCTTGTATTCTGATCACCTCTTGAAACAACAGTTTCTAACTTTTCTGCCATAACTGTTTCCAGGTTATACGCAAGCACAGATATTTCTCTGTCTTCCATCAACAACTTAAAACGATACTCTATCTCTCTTGGTGTGATTTTATCGCCTGTGGTGATATCCAATTTCAAAGGTACAGCCATTGGTGGATAATTTGCCGATAATGAAACACGATATCCTTCATATTCGTCATTCTCTCGGATCTCACCGATTTTCTTAAATTCAAATGCCACATCATCCTGTAAATCAATTTCACAGATATCAAGAAATATCTTCCTGATGCTCTCTTCATTAACCGGCCACCCTTTAATTGTTACATCCATATCCATAGTGGCACGAGTATCTAAGCCTACCATTGCAGCAATCAGAAAACCACCTTTTAATATGAAATTATGCTGATATTTTGAAACAGATATTCGTTCCAGCAAGCGTTCCAACATAAAATTCTGCATTACCAATTGTGCTGAAATATGCTTATCTTTTGCTATATTTTTGATAACAGCTTTAAGCTGCATTGCATTCTTCATATCAGCACCTCCAAATATCTTCTTACCTTTCCCTCAACATGAAACTTCTTTGCATACTCTGACAAAAGCGGAATATTCTTGTCTTTTCTAACTGCATACCGTTTGAATGCCTCAGTAACAACTCCCGTATCTACTCCTCCTCGTTTACGCAAAACATCGCATAGTGTTCGCTCCATATTATATGCTGTTATTTTATTTCCTCCCGGAGATTCTATTTTAGTCATTCCCTCAAGATACCATTCTGCTTTCACTCTGGAACAGCTTATCCCCTCATTCTTCGCATTTGTTAAATTATAACTATTCGGAAAAGTCATAGCATATCTATTCGGCGTTCGATCTGTCAAATCCCATAAAAACAAGGCGGTTTCATTGGAAAAAATACCTTTTTTAAATCTTGTCTGTAAGTTTACAAATTCATCTTCCCATATTTCCGGCAAAATGTATACTCCTCTTGCAGTTTTTTCAAGTTTTCCATCATCAGCAAGTTTTTTTAAGTTTCCACGCAATATTCCTTTTTCAGAAAGAATAGCAGTTGTCAATACTCCATCATTCTCCTTTGCAAGCTGTATGATTTTATCTGAAACATTCACATAATCACCTTCTTTAAGC
>CAZTUV010000312.1:0-1602 GCA_964616595.1 uncultured Alistipes sp. | reverse complement strand
AAATATATTAGGGTATAACAACTAAATTTTATAAAACATATTGCTTTTTTTGATATTTTAATGTATCATTATATTTAGCCTGTTTTTAAGGAGGTTTTTTATGGTTGAATATCAGCAAAAAGATAAATATTCTATTAATGACTTGATTGATATAGTTCGTCTGCTACGTAGCGAGGGCGGCTGTCCTTGGGATATCGAACAGACACACCAATCAATCAGACAAGACTTTTTGGAGGAAACTTGCGAGGCTCTTGAGGCTATTGACCTTAATGATTCGGAACTGCTCTGTGAAGAACTTGGAGATGTATTGTTACAAGTAGTATTCCATTGCCGTATAGAAGAGGAAAACGATTCTTTCAAATTCGATGATATATGTGATGGAATATGTAAAAAACTTATTATACGTCACCCACACGTTTTTGGAGAAGTAACAGTCAGTTCAACTGGCGACATTCTTAAAAACTGGGACGCTATAAAAATGCAAACCAAAAATCAACAGACTTATACCGAAACTCTTGAAAGTGTTGCAAAATCACTTCCAGCACTTATGAGGGCTCAAAAAGTTGGCAAACGTGCTATGAGAGCTGGTATGGATTTCCGTTCTGCTGAAGATGCTATGGCATGTATTTCCAATGAAAATGCTGAACTCGTTCAAGCTGTTTCCACTGGCGATAAGTCCCTCATTGAAGAAGAATTAGGCGATTTACTATTTTCATGTGTAAACACTGCACGTCACCTCGGCATTGATGCTGAACTGGCTCTGAAAAATGCTACCGACAAGTTTATTAAACGTTTTTCGGTAACCGAAAACCTTGTAAACTCTGAAAATATTGATATGCAATCCCTTCCAATCGAAAAACTTGATACTTATTGGAACAAGGCTAAAAATATTATTTCAGATGAAAACTAATCTGCAATTTTTAATAATTATATTAACTATCCGGAGGAATAATTATGACTAAATCTGAACTCATTTCATCAATCGCTAAGAATATGAATTGCACTAAAAAATATGCAAATACTCTTATTGATGCTACATTTGCAACTATTCAGGAAACTCTCGCAAATAATGAAAAAATCTCAATCTCTGGTTTCGGAACATTTGAGGTACGTGAAAGAGGCGAAAAAACTTGTATCAATCCTAAAACTAAAGTTCAAATGGTTTGCCCTCCACGTAAATCACCAGTTTTCAAAGCAGGCAGAAACCTTAAAAGAGAAATTAAAAAATAATAAAGTTTTTCCCCTTTTCATTCGATAAAGGAAGTGAATTATATGCGACTCGATAAATATTTAAAGGTTACTCGCCTTATAAAAAGAAGAACAGTAGCCAATGACGCTTGTGATGCAGAAAAAATCATTGTAAACGGTAAAGTGGCAAGAGCTTCATATGACGTGAAGGTCGGAGATATAATCGAAATCAATATGGGAAATAAACCCCTTAAAGTAAAAGTATTAAATGTTACTGAATATGCTACTAAAGAAAATGCATCAGATAATTATACAGTAATAGAATAAATTAAAAAACAGGTACATTTATTTGTACCTGCCAGTCTGTTGAAAAAGATCCAGTATAAATCTGGACTTTTTTTATATAATATGGTA
>CAZTUV010000311.1:0-1608 GCA_964616595.1 uncultured Alistipes sp. | reverse complement strand
GTTTGATATGTTACATTTACTTTTTATTATAACACTAAGTAAAGTTTGCTTGAAACAACAAATTAACTTGGTTGCCTATATAAAATTTTTGTGGTATAATATAGTTGGAGGTGAAGATATGAATGCACTTGGTGCTAAACTAAAGTTATCAAGATTAAAAGAATATCTAACACAAGAAGAACTTGCAGAAAAAATGAATGTTTCAGTTACAACGATTCAAAATTGGGAAAATGGAAAAACAATGATTAAAATGGAAAACATAAAGAAATTATCCTCTTTATTAAAAATATCATTGGATACACTTATTAAAGAAATGATTTTGAGTGATAATAAAGATGTGAAAGATAATTTTCCATATTTTCTTTTTTCAGATGGTATAAATGATATTATCAGAACATTGCATCTTTCTCTTGAACAACAAGAGTTATTAGGAACTGTATATATTTATAATAATTGTGATGCTGAATATATTAATGAATCATTTGAGAAATATTTAAAATTGCTTCCACATCAATATATTGACGAATTAGGAAGCATTCATATTATAAAACTTACAGAAGGTATTCTTAATGTATTGAAATATGTAAAAGCTGACTTTATTATTCGTGTATTAAAAATATCTCCAAAAACTGAGTTTAATATTTGTACACTTTCTAAGGAACTAATCTGTGATTATCTTGATTACAGTTATATTCCTATACCTGTAGACTCAATGGAAGATTCTCCATGGTTTGAAGATTTTGGTCATTATATTGATATGCATTACGCAAAAGAAATTCTTCCGATTTTAAATAAGTCACCTCTTTATATTGCAGATATTAATAAAGAAAGGAGATTTGCGAGTGGATTAAAAGATGATTTGCCAGAGGTTGTGCTACAATGTCGTTGTCCACATAATGTTAATGATGGTATATTTGAATTAACTGAAACTACTATTGATGAAGGTAAATACATACTTTCGATTAACGATAAAGGAAAAAAATTATTAGAATGGTTCAATTCATAAAGGAGAATACATAATGGAAAAATGGTATGAAATTTTTGATGACAATGCATTTACTTATTATAATGAAACAGGTGAAGCCGCAGCAGTTTATATTGTCAGAGATTTGGCTGGTAATGTAAATACCCAAGATAAGTGGATAGATGTTCTTTCTATGAACACGTTTACCCATCGTAACAGTGGAAGATTAGGATTTAATTGGATTATTGTCGAACTGTTCCCAAGAATTACACACCCAGACTATAAATCATGCAATACAGATGCAGAAAAGAAATATATCTGTTGGCAAGCTGCTCATGATGATATAGATAAGCATCGTTCTAAAAATCATCATGGAGAAAAATATATTGTTATTTGCACACTTGTTAAGGATAAGGAATATAGTTGGTATAATTATAAAGTTTTGGATTCTTGTGCTATTAATGAAAAAACAATAAAGTCTATAAAATCTAACACTGATAATATAATAACTCAAATCAAAAAAAATCATAAGCCAACACTTAAAATGTTTGGTATATATAGTAGATCAACTTGACACTCAAGCGTGTACGTGATAAAATAGAGATATGAGTTACAGTAAAGATTTAAGAGAACGAGTAGTAAAA
>CAZTUV010000310.1:0-1620 GCA_964616595.1 uncultured Alistipes sp. | reverse complement strand
CATTTGGACATATTACAACTGCACTTTCAGGAAATGAAGCAAGAAGAATAATTTCTGAAAATTGTCCGGATTTAGTAATCATAGATTCACCTTTGCCAGATGAATTTGGACAAGAACTTGCAATGAACCTTTCTGAAATAACAAATGTTATATTCTTATGCAGAGATAAAGCTGAAAATATTTCTTCCTTTCTACCTTCAGAAATCGTCGTTGTTACAAAACCTTTTAATAATGAAGATTTTCGTAATGCCCTTAAAATGTTTCCGGAAATTGATAACATAAAACGTGAAAGCAATGAAATCCTTGTCCGAATTGACGAAATGCGTCTTATCAATCGTGCCAAATGTACGCTCATGGAATATCTGAAATTTACCGAACCACAAGCTCATAGATATATCGAAAAACAGGCAATGAACAATCGTCAGACACGTCGTGAAGTTGCCGAAAAAATTCTAAAAACATATAAAAAATAAAAAGAGCAGTTACACACTGCCCTTTTTTATTAAAAATTATTCTTCGCTGTCTGCCGACTCGAAATCCTCAATAGTAAGGTTTTCGTAGTCAAACTCAAGAAGTTCGTTACAATTAGGACAAGACATTGAACCTTCTTCAATCATGTCTTCATTAAGAAGAATTGTATCTCCACAAGTAGGACAAGTTATTTCATAGAGTTCATCGTCCAAGTCATAATCATCTTCGTCATCATCTTCATAATATTCGTCATCGTCATCATTATCAAGACAATTACATTCGCCACAGCCGAAATCTTCATCACCAAAGATTTCAGTTTCAACCTCTCCTAAATCTTCATCAAGACTATCACAGAGTTCAGTAAGTTCGTCAACCTGTGACTGAAGGTCATCAACATAAAGAACAAGTTCAGAAAGAACTTCTGACATCTGACTTATGACTTTACCTTCTTTTGTAGAACAGTCAATTTCAAGACCGTCCATAAGTCCTTTTAAATAAGACATTTTTTCAGTAAGTTTCATTAAGCAAACTCCCTTTCAGCTGAAACGGCAATTATGCTCTTGACATATATTCGCCGGTTCTTGTATCAATCTGAATTTTTTCGCCCTCATTAATAAAGAGAGGAACTTTAACTTCTGCACCTGTTTCAAGAGTAGCTGGCTTAGTAGCATTAGTAGCAGTATCTCCCTTGAAACCTGGGTCTGTCTGAGTTACCACAAGTTCTACAAAGTTAGGTGGCTCTACGCCGAAAACAGAACCCTTGTATGAAAGAACTTTACAAATCATTTCTTCCTTTACAAAACGGAAAGCATCACCGAGTTTATCTTCACTAATCGGAACTTGTTCATAAGTTTCCATATCCATAAAGTAATAAAGTTCACCATCAGTATAGCTATATTGCATATCTTTTCTTTCAACGAAAGCTGTCGGGAACTTTGCAGTAGGGTTGAAAGAAGTTTCAACTACTGAGCCAGTGATAACATTCTTGTACTTGGTTCTTACGAAAGCGGCACCCTTGCCCGGTTTAACGTGCTGGAACTCAACAACCTGTACAACCTGACCATCAAGTTCAAAGGTAACACCGTTTCTGAAATCGCCTGCTGAAATCATTAATAAATACCTCCGTATTTTACATATTATATATATTAT
>CAZTUV010000309.1:0-1626 GCA_964616595.1 uncultured Alistipes sp. | reverse complement strand
TAATTATTGTGTTTTTTTCCATATCCGGAAGCAGGTCGGCACGTAATGAAAGTTTTCCTTCATATATCTGATAAAGATAAGCAAGATTGAATACGCATATTCCGGAAATATTATTGTCATTGAATTGCATTTCTCCATATTCAGTACGTAAAATTTTATTATCGGAAACGGCGGATATTGTACCTTTTACTCTTACTCCTTTAAGTCCTTTTATGTTATCAGGATTGACTCTTAAAGGTGCTACTGCCGGACATATCTTTGAAATTCTATATCCCATATCTTTGAAAATTCTTATTACTGAACCATCTGTCCCAAATGACGGTGCAGAATATCCACCAGTAGCAATTATTATTTTCTTGCAATTTAATGTTTGATTTTTAGAGTGAATAGTGTAATTATTATTCTTACCTGAAATATTTATAACTTCAAAGTCACATATTTCAGTTATTCCAAGTGATTCAGCTGTAAGTCTGAGAGCGTTTACAATTGTAGTGGAAGTATTGCTTTTTGGATAAATGCCACCTTCACGTCCCTCACTTCCGGAAACGCATATAACTCCCATACTTTCTGAAAAGAATTCATACCAGTCCGGAACTTTGTTAATTATATCTATTGCATTAATTGAACCGTGGTAATTTTCAGGGTTAATTGATTTATTGCTGAGGTTACATTTACCGTTGCCGGAAGCTATTATTTTTTTACAGGTTCGTGGGAGTCTTTCAATAATAGTAACCTTTTTATTGCAGTTTCTTGCAAGGGTTATAGCAGCCGAGAAACCAGACGCTCCACCACCTATTATTGCTATATCTGTATTCATATTTTTCACCTTCTTTAAAATTTATTCGGGGGATATTTCTATAATTGCAACTTCCGGACGATTATTGAATCTTACCGGAGCAGGGGAGGCTCCTATTCCGGACGTTATGAACATTGTACCATTATTATAGTCAAAGATTCCTTTGTCATAAACAGTATTCCCATAAATTTCTGGAAATAGTTTCATGGTTGAAGAATCAATCATTGCACCTAAAAAAGGCAATTGCACCATTCCACCATGAGTATCTGCACATACAGTTAAATCTGCTCCAAAACTGGAAAATTTTTCATAATTTGGAATATGTGCCATAAGAATATTATAACAATTATCATTTAATGAAAATTCATTATTAAGATTAAACGTCGGAGAATAATATACATTATCTATTCCCATAATCTGAATATTATTTCCATTAATGTTTATTATTTCGGAATTGTAATTCATAAGTATTGCTCCTGTTTGTTGCATGGCATCTATATATGACTGATTTGTATCATGGTCGCCAGTTACAAAATAAACAGGATATCCTTCTGAAATTATATTTTCTGTAAGGTCAATTGGTATCTGCATTAATTCTTCTGAACTGTTGCGGGAATACATATCACCCATTATAAGAACTGCATCTGGTTCATTTTTGTTTATATGCTTTATGATTGTTTTATTACTGATACCATGTTTAGTTGCATGACAGTCACCTATAACAGCAAGTTTAATCGGATTAATGATTTTCTTTGAAGTCAGTTCAATATTGGTTGACTTTAAAGTGTAGTTATTGAACCACCATATAAACAATAACAATATTATTATAT
>CAZTUV010000308.1:0-1629 GCA_964616595.1 uncultured Alistipes sp. | reverse complement strand
GTGTATAATATATATATTATTATATTTTTCAGAAACAGCTCTGACTTGTCCTAAAGTCACAAGATGTTCACCGCCAATCATGAATGGAATTTTACCGTCATTAAGAATAATTTCTGAGCGTTGTTGTATATCATCAAGAACTTTTTCGGGACTGCCAAAAGGAAGTTCCAAATCTCCGCTATCGAAATAATTATAATCTGTCATATCCTTATCCTGATAGGGACTGTATGTTTCTATTCCAAAGGACTCGTTTCTTATTGCAGACGGAGCAAAACGTGTTCCTGCTCTGAAACTTGTTGTTCCGTCATAGCCTGCTCCGAAAAGAACTATATCGGCGTTATTATATTCGCAATCGCAGGCAATGAATGTCTGTATATTTTTATTCAACATCTTTCAGTAACTCCTCTACATAATTTGGAAGTGCAAAAGCTCCCGCATGAAGTCTTGTATTATAGTATCTTGTTTTAAGTCCCAGAAGATTCCATGCAGATTGGTTGAGGTCGTGAACAGGGTGGTATTTTTTTGACGCAAAGCCAAAAAGCCAATGTCCTGACGGATAGGTTGGTATATGTGCCTGATAAACTTTGCTTATCGGGAAACTTTCTGTTATACGTTTATGAGAACGCTGCATAGCGATAGCGTCCTCATCATAGAAAGGACTTTCATGTTGATTGACCATAATTCCGTCATCATGCAGAGCTTTGAAACAGCTTCCGTAAAACTCTTTAGTAAAAAGACCTTCCCCTACTCCGAAAGGGTCTGTTGAATCTACTATAATAACATCATATTTGTTTTCGCAACGACGAATAAATTTAACTCCGTCCTCATAGAAAATATGCACTCTTTTATCATCAAAACGACAAGCGGTAGTAGGGAGATATTTTTTACAAACTTCAACAACAAGTTCATCGATTTCAACAATGTCTATATTATCGACGCTTGCATACCTTGTAAGTTCACGAATCACCCCACCGTCACCAGCTCCGATTACAAGAATATTCTTAGGATTAGGGTGAACTGCCATAGGTACATGAGTTATCATTTCGTGATATATGAACTCATCTTTTTCAGTAAGCATCATATAGCCGTCAAGAGTAAGAAATCGTCCGAATTCCTTGGAATCAAATATATCTATTCTTTGAAATTCGCTTTGACCGCTGTAAAGTTGCCTGTCAACCTTTATAGAAAATTCAACATCGGGAGTATGTTTTTCAGTAAACCAAAGTTCCATTTTATCAATCCTTTCTTATTTGATTTTTTCTCAATGAACGTATAAACTGAATAATTGCCGAAATAATATCAATGCCTATTATGTATGATAGTAATGCAAATATAATAGCACTAAATAATTTACATTTTTTCTCTCTGAAAAGGTTAATACATGCTCCGATATTAGCTGTTGCTGATAAAAAACAAAGAATTACAGATATAACTGTTGGAACCCAACTTACTAATAAGAGAAATGGATTCATCATTCCTCCGGTAAGAAACAACATATAAATATAAATAGGAGTATAAGCTAATTTAGTAAGTAAGTTCCAGCATGACAATTCAAATGCTTTTATATGTTTTAATGCATTAATTAAACAAAAAATACAAGCAATTATTAATATAATGCATAGTGATATT
>CAZTUV010000307.1:0-1645 GCA_964616595.1 uncultured Alistipes sp. | reverse complement strand
CATATTATATAAAAAAAGTCCAGATTTATACTGGATCTTTTTCAACAGACTGAGCTGTCAGATACTTTCTGACGGCTTTTTTTATGGTTAATCTGGTTATATAAAATAATTTTAATCTGGTTATGGAAATTTTTTAATGGAGTTGCTATAATTAATTATAGTACCGGTACAGATTTTCTGAAAAGAGGTTTTTGTCTTGAATACACAATATCAATTGAATAAAGAACTTGCTCAAATGCTTAAAGGTGGCGTAATTATGGACGTTACTACCCCTGAACAGGCTGAAATAGCTCAAAATGCAGGTGCTTGTGCTGTCATGGCTCTGGAACGTATTCCGGCAGATATACGTGCAGCTGGAGGCGTTTCAAGAATGAGCGACCCTAAAATGATACATTCAATTCAGGAGGCTGTAACTATTCCTGTTATGGCAAAATGTCGTATAGGTCATTTTGTTGAGGCACAGATTTTGGAGGCAATCGAAATAGATTACATAGATGAAAGTGAAGTGCTTTCTCCGGCTGATGATGTCTATCATGTTGACAAAACAAAATTTAAAGTTCCTTTTGTATGTGGTGCAAAGGATTTGGGTGAGGCACTCAGACGTATAAATGAAGGTGCATCAATGATACGTACTAAAGGTGAACCAGGTACAGGCGATATTGTTCAGGCTGTTCGCCATATGCGTATGATGAATACTCAAATAAGACATATAGTTTCTCTGCGTGAAGATGAACTCTATGAAGAGGCAAAAAAATTACAAGTTCCATATGAATTGGTAAAACAGGTTCATGATAATGGCCGACTTCCGGTTGTAAACTTTGCTGCTGGCGGCATTGCAACTCCAGCTGATGCAGCACTTATGATGCAACTGGGTGCTGAAGGTGTATTTGTAGGTTCAGGGATATTCAAGTCAGGCGACCCCGTAAAAAGAGCATCTGCAATTGTAAAAGCTGTTACTAATTTCAATGACCCAAAAATAATTGCTGAACTTTCAGCTGGTCTTGGAGAGGCAATGGTCGGAATAAACGAAAATGAAATTGCAATCCTTATGGCTGAAAGGGGCAAATAATGCGTGTAGGTGTACTTGCTGTACAAGGAGCTTTTGCAGAACATATTAATGTATTGACAAAATTGGGCGTTGAACCTTTTGAAATCCGCAAAAAATCTGATATATCAAATAGTTTTGACGGACTTGTTCTTTGTGGTGGGGAAAGTACTGTAATGAAGAAACTTGTCCATGAACTTGAACTCTTTGAACCATTAAAAAATAAAATTCAAGATGGTATGCCAGTACTTGCTACCTGTGCGGGAATGATTTTACTTGCTGAAAGAATTCATGGCGGGGAATCTCCTTGCTTTGGCACTATGAATATAACCGTTAAACGAAATGCTTATGGCAGACAACTTGGAAGTTTTAGATGCATTGATAATTTTGATGGCGTGCCGATAGAAATGCCATTTATAAGAGCACCGTATGTTATGGAAACCGGTGAAAACGTTGATATTCTTTCTGTTCATGACGGAAAAATTGTTGCTGTATGTCAGGAAAATCAAATCGCAACAGCTTTTCACCCCGAATTAACCAATGATATGACAGTTTATAATCACTTTTTAAAAAAATTATAATATTAAAAAAAAAAAAAAA
>CAZTUV010000306.1:0-1668 GCA_964616595.1 uncultured Alistipes sp. | reverse complement strand
ATTTTGTATCATATAAGCAGAAATTTTTAAAAGGAGTGAATGGCATGCCAAAATCTTCAACAAACATGACAGAGGGTAATATTTTTAAAAATCTTATATATTTTGCAATACCAGTACTTATCGGAAACATCTTTCAACAACTTTACAATGTAGCTGACACTGCAATAATAGGTAATATTCTTGGTGATACTGCTTTAGCGGCTGTCGGAGCATCTGCACCTGTTTATGGACTTATTACAGGCTTTGCAGGAGGTCTTACAAATGGATTTGCCGTAATAATTTCGAGATACTTTGGTGCAAATAATAAATCCTCACTTAAACAATCAATTGCTATGACATATATTCTTTCCGGAATTATTTCTTTGATTATGACTATTGTCGGAATTTTATCAATCAGCCCTCTCATGACCGCACTGAAAACACCAACAGAAATAATTGATGATACTACAAATTATATGAGAATAATAATATTATTTTCAACTGTAACAGTAGCTTATAATATGATTGCTGGAATGATGCGTGCTGTCGGCAATAGTAAGACTCCATTATATTGTTTGATTATTTCAACATTTGTTAATATCATACTTGATATTATATTTATTAAAAACTTTAATATGGGTGTTGCAGGAGCAGCATATGCTACTGTTATTGCACAAATAGTTTCAGTAATACTTTGTTTTGCATATGCTGTGAAAAAATGTAATTTCCTGATTTTTAAAAAATCAGACTTTGTATGGAATAGAGAACTATTTTCTGACTTACTCAGTACAGGTATGTCAATGGGACTTATGTATGCAATTGTTTCAATTGGTTCAGTAATTCTTCAGGGGGCTGTAAATTCATTTGGAACAAGTACTATAACTGCTCATACATCTGCAAGAAAAATTGACGAAATCTTTATGATGCCTATCTCTACAATATCAATGGCAACTGCTACTTTTGTAAGTCAAAACTTTGGAGCAGGAAAAATGGACAGAGTAAAAAAAGGCATAAAATATAGTATAATAATTTCAACCATATGGAGCATAGTTTCTATTTTTATTGTTTTATTCTTACGCCGTCCTATAATTCAGGCACTTAGCGGAACAAATGATAATTTTATTATATCTACGGCTTCAGAATATGTTATATGGAATATTTCGTTTTTCTTTGTTCTTGGAATACTCCTTACTTTAAGAACAAGTTTGCAAAGTGTCGGCAAAAAAATTGTTCCTATAACCGGAAGCATTATTGAATTTTTATTAAAAATAGTAGCTGCTGCCATCATTGCCCCAAAACTCGGGTATTTTGGTATATGCATTTTAGAACCTGTTATATGGGTTATATGTGCATTAGTAGTCATCATAGATTATGTAGTATTTATAAAAAAATCCGATTCAGCTGTCGGAAAAAAGTTCAAACAAAAATGCATAGCATAATTTTAATGTTCTCACTGGTATAGGATTTATCAGTGAGAATCTTTTTGTAAACAAATTATTAATATTTATAAATATTCAATGGCTTTTCATTGAAAAAATATGTTTTCTGTTTATATTATGCGGATACATTCAGAAAATGGAGGAAATACAATGACAAATACTTACAAATCAAGCGATAAAACTCAGCTTACAACGCACTTTAATGTTAGTGAGTTTAAATGCAAATGTGGACAAAATCATGACACAATCA
>CAZTUV010000305.1:0-1668 GCA_964616595.1 uncultured Alistipes sp. | reverse complement strand
ATATTGTGTTCTCCGACAGCTACAACAATCTGCTGTCTTTCACCTATTTTACGGATACTTCCATAAAGAAAAATTTTGCCTATGTTTTGGGAAAGGGCGAGGGTCAGCAGCGTAAAAGAACGACCTTTTATTATGACAATGAACCCGAACAACTGAATCGTTATGAGGTGTATGTTGATGCAAAAGACATCTCGGACGAAGAACAGAAAAACGGCGAAACAAAGCCGATTTCTGATGCTGAATACATCGAACTTCTGAAAGAAAAAGGCAATCAGAATCTTAGCCCCACAAAAACCAAATCTGAATCTCAGATCGCAGTGCAGTCCACGCAGTTTCAATACGGCGTGAATTATTTTGTTGGCGATTTTGTCACCGTAGAGCATCAGAGATTCGGCATCAGACAAAACAAAATACAGCTTGTCGGTATGATCGAGAGTTTCGACCACAACGGCAGAAATCTCACACCGACATTTAAGGAGGCTTAACATGGCATTTTCATACGGCTTTTTTAATGCGAAAAATCTGGACAGAACCTACACTGCTGAAAACTTCAACGACTATCTCGGTAGCATTATCTGTGACGGGATTCAAGACAATTTCGGGCAGTGTTTCAAGCTGTCAAGTTCTAAACTAAAGCTGACAATCGGCAGCGGTAAGGCATGGATTCAGGGGCATTACTTCATCTCTGATACGGCTTACACTTATGATTTATCACGCTATGTGGACGAATCCCTGCCGAGATATCTGGCAATTGGCATCTGCTGCAATACTTCTGAAAATGTAAGAAATGTTGCTTTTGAAATTCTGGCAGGAACACCTGCCACCAATCCTGCAATACCGAGATTTCAGAATACAGATTACAAGAAATATCTTACCCTTTGCATCATCAGACTTGATGCAGGAACGTCAGAACTCAGCATTACAGATTACAGAGAAAACAATAATTTCTGTGGATATGTGCGTTGTATTTTAGGCAAATGCAAAGTCACAGATATGCTTGCCCAGCTGTCTGAAATTCAGGAACAGATGAAGAATTACAACACGACAGTGAATCAACTTACCACGAAAATCAACGAATTAACACTGAAAATCGATGAGATGACAGGCGATGTAGTTTCTATCGGAAAATGCGGTCAAAGTGTGGATTTTGTACTTTATTCAGACGGCAGACTTCTCCTCAAAGGCACAGGGGCAACTTATGATTACAATTCTGACAGTAATCCTTCCCCGTTTTTGGACAATGCAAACGTCAAATCTGTTATTGTTTCGGAGGGCATCACAGGTATTGGCGAACGCCTTTTTCAGTATTGCAATAATCTGAAAACTGCATCTCTCCCGACAACACTAACGGCAATCAAAAGATCTGCATTTATGCCCCATATTGACGAATACCTTTCACATGAGGTATTGAACGGTTTGACAGAACTCCGGATTCCGGAACGTGTTGCAGAACTTGGTGTGAACGCATTCGCAGGAACAGCGATAAAGTCTGTAACTGTTCCGTCCTCTGTGGTAACTGTAGGTGCAATGGCATTCAGCGAGTGTCAGTATCTTGAAACAGTGCGATATGGCGGTAAAATTATCAGCGACAGAATATTTGTCCGCTGTACAAAACTGAAAAATCTCACGCTGACGAAAAGCGTCAGGGAGATTGTCGGCGGTTGTTTT
>CAZTUV010000304.1:0-1675 GCA_964616595.1 uncultured Alistipes sp. | reverse complement strand
GTAGTGCAGCTCATTCGTAATGAGCAGGTCGCAGGTTCAAATCCCGTCACCAGCTTATATTATTGTTTTATAATAAACAGTGTGTAAGCCCGTTTCTGAGTTTTTACCGGAACGGGTATTTTTGAATTTTTTTATTTTACTTGCAAAATACATGACTATATGATATAATTATAAAAATACTTGTTTTACGGTGATGGATAATGCCAAGATTTTTTACTAATGATATAAATGAAAATAATATAATTCTTACAGGAAATGATGCAAACCATATAGGTCGTTCTTTGCGAATGAAAAAAGGTGAGGAAATTACTGTTTGTTGTGATGGATATGATTATAATTGTTCGATAAATAATATTACTTCAGACGCTGTTTATCTTGACCTTATTTCAAAGACGCTTTGTGCTACTGAACCTGATGTTAATGTGACTCTCTTTCAGGCGATTCCTAAAATGGATAAACTTGAATATATTATACAAAAAAGTGTTGAACTTGGAGTATCAAGAATAGTTCCGGTACTTACAAGGAGATGCGTTTCACGACCAAGTGAAAAGGATTTTGCCAAAAAATTGCCTCGTCTTCAAAAAATAGCGGAGCAGGCAGCAAAACAGTCGGGCAGAGGGATTATTCCTGAAATAACACCAATGGTATCTTATAAAAAATCAATTGATATGATGTCTGAACTTGACCAGACTATAATTCTTTATGAGGAACAGGGTGGAAAAAGATTCAGCGATATTGAGTTTGAAGGAATAAAAACAATAGGTCTGGTGGTCGGAAGTGAAGGTGGTTTTGATTCAGAAGAAGTTGTTGATGCTGTCAATGCAGGGACTTTACGTGTCTGGCTTGGTAAAAGAATTCTGCGTTGTGAAACAGCACCAATAACTGCTATGTCAATTTTGATGTTTTTAACAAATAATATGTAAAGCATTGAAATTTTAAAAAAGATGTGTTATAATAAATTATAAGGCTATTACTGGATATCCATTCAGTAAAATATATTGTACAGAAAAGAGGAACTATAATGAATAAGTTTTTAACTGGTGTACTCATTGCCGGTGCGGTTGTGACTGTTGGTGCAGTTGTAAAGCATATTATTTCAGACAAATCAGATGATTATGATGATTTCGACGATGACGACTTCTATGACGAGGACGATGAGGATATAGACTTTGATATCTCTGAAACAGAAGATTCTGACAGCGAAACTTCAGATGTTTCTGACAGTGATGAAGAAAAGACTGATGAAAAAGAAACCGAAGAAGAAAATAAAGAGGACGAAGAATAATATGATAGGGCTACTGTAAATTTATGGTAGCCCATTTTGTTTCGCTTTAACATAAATTCATTGTTCTCAGCGGATTAATTTATATATATTCACGATTTGCAAAAAAACGGTTGACAAATTCATTTTGATGTGCTATAATATAAAAGCCGTCAGACGAGACGGCAACATAATCCGAGGCGTAACTCAGTTTGGTAGAGTGCTTGGTTTGGGACCAAGATGCCGCAGGTTCGAGTCCTGTCGCCTCGATTCTTCAAAAAAATATTTTGAAAAATAAAAAAAGTACTTGACAAATCATAAAAAATATGATATAATAAATAAGTCGAGTGAGATAATAATCAAGCTGGTGTAGCTCAGTTGGTAGAGCAGCTGATTTGTAATCAGCAGGTCGGG
>CAZTUV010000303.1:0-1675 GCA_964616595.1 uncultured Alistipes sp. | reverse complement strand
TCCATTAGGAGAGAGTTCCCAAGAACCCTGCGACTTTAGTCGTGGGAGGTTCAGATAGAGATTATGAAAGGATAAGGGTTTGTCAGGTATCCTATGATATAAAGTGTGAAGTCAGCTAAAAAGATAACCTGAGAAACCATGGGACATATGAGGTTAGTTCACTTTCAGTGGACTACTCGAACAAGAACCGCCTGTTTGTTTCTGCAAGAAGAAACTGATAAAAAGGAGTTGAAAATACTTGAAACGTATACTTATATGTGAGGACGAAGCTACTATACGTGAATTTGTTGTCATAAACCTTAAACGTGCAGGATATGACGTTGTTGATGTTGATTGCGGAGAGGCCGCTCTCAAAACTTTTGAAATGGAACATGGTAATTTTGATATTGTTCTTCTTGATATTATGATGCCTGGTATTGATGGTTTTACAGTCTGTAAAAGACTTCGTGAAAAGAGTTCCACAATAGGTATTATAATGCTTACTGCACGTACTCAGGAAATGGATAAGGTAAGCGGTCTTATGATTGGTGCTGATGACTATATTACAAAGCCTTTCTCACCATCAGAACTCACTGCAAGAGTTGATGCTATTTATCGACGTGTATGTATGAGTTTTATTAAAAATGAAAAACAGTCTGTTATAGAATCCGGTCCTTTTTCACTTAACCTTAAAAGTCGTACTGTTACTAAGAATGGTATTCCAATCGAACTTACTCAAGTAGAATATCAGATTCTTGAATTTTTCCTTAATAACAAGAATACAGCTCTTGACCGTGCAAGTATTCTTAATCATATATGGGGAGAAAGTTATTATGGTGATGACAAGATAGTTGATGTGAATATAAGAAGAATACGCATGAAAATAGAGGAAGAACCATCAAGTCCTAAATATATAATCACTATATGGGGCTTTGGCTATAAATGGAATGATTCGCAATAATGGCTAAGAAAAGTATAACTAAACGTTGGATTTTCAATAACTTGGGTGTTGTTGTACTTGTAATGCTTGTACTTGACCTTACGTTCATATATGCCATACAAAGCTATTTTTATAGTTCAACCAAACAATATCTTGTTTCAAAAATAAACGCCGTCACAAGTGTTCTGAGCGTTTATTCGCAGGACAGTGCGGCTAACTTCTCTGCCGAAATGCGTAACATGCTTGAAACATTTAACGAAAAAGATAAAATAGAACTCATGGCAATAAATTCTAAAGGCAAAGTTGTATTGACATCTTCAGGATTTTCACCAGATGACAGTTTATTGATGCCTGACTATGAAGAGGCTATGGAATCAGGTGAGGGTTTTTTTGTCGGGAAAATGCCTTCTGGTGAAAAAATTCTTGCTGTTTCTGTATCTATATCATCATTCAGCAGTGAATATAGTTCCGTACGTATGGTGACATCACTTACAGATATTGATTCTAATATCCGTACAAGTGCAATTGCAATAACATTGGTCTGCTTTGCAATTATACTTGTTGTTATAATTACAGGACTTTATTTTGCAGGTTCTATTGTTAAACCTATACGTCAGATAAGTGGTATTGCAAGAAAATTTGCCATAGGGGATTTTTCAGTTAGAATAAGCAATAACAGTAATGATGAAATCGGCGACCTTTGTATGGCTATAAACCATATGGCAGACGAACTTTCCAATGCTGAAGCAATGAAAA
>CAZTUV010000302.1:0-1685 GCA_964616595.1 uncultured Alistipes sp. | reverse complement strand
TTTTTAACCCCGATGTCAAATCTGATATCGGGGTTTTTGGACAGGCTGAAAGGAGAGTGTAAAAAGCTCTCCTTTCTTGATTATACAGTAATCATTACTACAAAATCATTCTGGTTCAAAACAATCTCATTTATAGGTGTCGGAGTAGGCGGGTATCTGTTAGTTAGCTTTTGAGCAATAGCCGTTTGCAGATGCTGAATGCCGTATTGCAAATTATCCGCTTGGATGCTCATATTTTCAAAATCTACAGGATTCAATAGAAAACTGTTGGGAATTGGTGTCACTACAACTGCATAAGACTGTGTTTGCGATGCGGATGACATAGAAAATAAATCCTCCATGAGTTTCATTTCTTCATGCTTTTGGCTGTCCAATACGTGAGTATATGTATCAAGAGTAAATGCTACCGAATAATGTCCGAGAAGAATAGAGAGTGTTTTTCCATCCATTCCCTGCTCCATTGCTCTGGTTGCAAAGGTATGTCTGAGTGCGTGGAAGGTATAATGTCCAAGACCAGATGCTTTCAGAATCTTGTTATAAAAATCTTTGAAGGTTCTGGGTTCCACATAGCCTCCAAATTGATTTGTGACCAGAAAACCAGAATCATGATGGGCAGCACCAGCCATCATCGCATCATTCTTCTGCACATTTTTCCATTGCAGCAACTCGTTTGCTATATTAGAAATCAATGGGATAGAGCGAATGGAGTTCTTTGTTTTGGGCGTTTGGATTACAATTTCAGTGGAATTGCCTATGCCATTGTAATCAACTTTTGGAAGACGATTGAGTGTGCGTTTGATGGTGAGCATATTTTTCTTATAGTCGATATCCTCCCAACGAAGCCCAAGAAGTTCACCAAGACGAATACCTGTTGCAAGAGTAAGTATGATAAAAATTCCGTATCTGAAGTTGTAGCTTATATAAATAAGACGCTGTTGCTCTTCACGTGTGAAAATTTCAATCTGGGGCTTTTCATTGCGTGGCAGATTTACGGCATCACAAGGGTTATAATCAATATAGTGCTCCAACACAGCCTGCTTCATTGCTTTGTGGTGAAATCCTTCAGTTTCAGAGTAGGAAAAGCTGGTGCAAGGTGATTTTCAATATACCCCTTATAACTTACATAAGTTGACTGTTTAAGTGTGTTTCTCATATAAGTTTCAAGCCAGAGTTTGAGCCAGTCAATAAGCATAGTCGATGTTGGGTCGACTTGTTTCTGAAAGTGAATTCTATATTCTTCTTCATGAAGTTTTTTTACGGCTTCGGATTTTGTTTTTGCGTAGTAAGAAATACGTTTTGACTTGCCAGTTTCAAAATCATATCCAGCAGTAACACGCACTTCAAATCTTCCGTCTTTACGCTCCTTGATACTTCCTTCATTTTGTCCTCTTTTTTTGGGGAGTGGACAGAATAAGGCTTTTGTGGTATAATAAAGAAAAACACAAGGAGCTGAAAAGTATGAAAAAAGTAACAATAGACGAAAACAGAAGATGTCCGAAATGTGGCAGTATAGAGAATCAGATAAATAATCGTTCAGGGACACAACGCTGCAAATGCAAGGATTGTGGCATTCGTTATACTATAGACCCTAAAAAGAATGCCTATTCTGACGAAACAAATGTATTATTCTGGCGTAAGTGGGAGAGGTGTTGGCAAAATTTTAGGAATGAACAAAGCAAATGTCT
>CAZTUV010000301.1:0-1693 GCA_964616595.1 uncultured Alistipes sp. | reverse complement strand
ATTTTACAGTATATCTTTTTAAAAAATAATTATATGGTTGTCGGAAAAAATAAAATAATTTTCCAAATAATCTCCATAATAAAAATCTCCAACTCCAGAAAACTTTAAGTCACAAATTCGCAAAGAAATGGAATAATTATCTGACAACTATATATAAGAAAGGTGATATTATGTTAATACTTGGAATAGAAAGTTCCTGCGATGAAACAGCCGTCAGCGTTGTTGAAGATTGTCGTAAAATACGGTCTTCAGTAATATCAACGCAAATTGAAGAACATAAAAAATATGGAGGTGTTGTTCCTGAAATAGCATCTCGCCGTCATTGTGAAAATATCCTCGGAGTAACTCGTCAGGCTCTCGATGAAGCCGGAGTTTCTCTCAATGACCTCGATGCAATAGCCGTTACATATGCCCCTGGACTTATTGGTGCTTTGCTTGTCGGAGTGAATTTCGCTAAAGGTTTGGCTATGGCTTCTGGCAAACCTCTTGTGCCTGTTCATCATATTGCAGGTCATATCGCTACAAATTATCTCACCTACCCTGAATTGGAACCGCCATATCTTTGCCTTGTCGCAAGTGGTGGTCACAGCCATATTATTGAAGTTCTGAGTTATACAAAATTTCGTGTAATAGGCCGTACACGTGACGACGCTGCTGGCGAATGTTTCGATAAATGTGCAAGAGCTATGGGATTTCCTTATCCTGGAGGAGTCCACATTGATAACGCTTCACAACTTGGCGACCCCTCTGAATTTAAACTCCCTCACCCTAAAGTTGCTGGCAATGAATTCGATTTTAGCTTTTCAGGACTTAAAACAAATGTTATAAATCTTATTCATAACTCACAACAAAAAAATATTCAACTTAATTATAATAATCTATCCGCATCTATCCAGAAAACTATTTCGGAAATCCTTACAGAAAAAACTATAAGGGCTTCTGAATATCTCGGCTATAAAAAAATAGCACTCGCCGGAGGAGTTTCTGCCAACTCGGGAGTGCGTGCTATGTTATCTGAGGCTTGCCAAAAATATGGATATCAATTCTATATGCCGGAAAAATCACTGTGCGGAGACAATGGTGCTATGATTGCCTGTCAAGGTAGTTATAACTTCCTTGCAGGAATTACAGCCGACCAAAGTCTTAACGCTATCGCTACTCTTTCTATGGAGGATATATGAAAAATAATACTAACTGTGATTCCTGTACAAATTACGTATATGATGAGGATTATGAATGCTATATTTGTATGGTAAATCTCGATGAAGATGAAATGTACAAGTTCTTACAAGGAACTAATTACTCTTGTCCATATTACCGCCTTGATGATGAATATGGTATCGTTAAACATCAAAATTAACTTAAAACTCCTGCTTAAATACAGGAGTTTGTTTATAAAAAAAGCCTGAAAACTTAAGTTTTCAGGCTTTTTTGGCTCCCCCTGCCCGGCTCGAACGGGCGACAACTCGGTTAACAGCCGAGTGCTCTACCGACTGAGCTAAGGAGGAATATGTATCGGCACTGTTCTACTTTCCCAGGTCGTCACCAACCAAGTATCATCAACGTTAATGAGCTTAACTTCCGTGTTCGGAATGGGAACGGGTGTGACCTCATCACTATAAACACCGACTATTTTTCTTGAAAACCAAAAAGCAAAAGATTTGCTGAGGGAAAACTCATTACATGATTCAAA
>CAZTUV010000300.1:0-1709 GCA_964616595.1 uncultured Alistipes sp. | reverse complement strand
TTATAATATAATCAGAACAATAAATATAGATTTTCTGCATTCAAATATGCAGGCTCTTACACACACCTATAAAAAGAAAACTGTTATAATCAGTTTTCAGCATGATGAACCCCATATTCAGTATTGGATATGGGGTTAAATTTTAATCAAATCCTTAAGAACAATTTTCATATATTTTGAGATTACTTATATATTCAAAGTATTTTGTATCCTGATTCCACTACTTTGAAAGTATATCTGTTTCTGAAATCTTCTTCCTGTAAAGAAATGCTGCCTGTTCCTGTTTATTATCCCCAAATTCATAGTAAATATGACCTTTAAGAGAGTCCGGAAGATATTGCTGTTTAACATAGTGATTTGGAAAATCATGCGGATAAAGGTAATTCTGACCATAAACATTTCCACCTGAACCATCAAAATGAGTATTTTGTAAATGACGTGGAAAATCCAATGAATTACAGTTTTTTAAATCTTCAATAGCTGAATTTATTGCTTTATATGCACTGTTTGATTTTGGAGCAGTTGCCAGCAAAATTATTGCTTCTGCAATTGGCAGACGTGCTTCAGGCAATCCAAGTTGTAAAGCCGAGTCAACACATGCTTTTGTTATAACTATTGCCTGTGGATATGCAAGTCCGACATCTTCAGATGCTATGCATAATAATCTTCTGCACAACGGAACTATATCTCCTGCTTCAATCAGTCTTGATGCATAATGTAATGCAGCGTTTTCATCTGACCCACGCACTGATTTATGAAACGCTGAAAGTATATCATAATGCTGGTCACCATCACGGTCATAACGCATATTACTTTTTTGTGCTATTACTTTCAGGGAATCTGATGTTATAACAATCTTTCCATCTTTTTTATCGCCACACATAACTGCGAGTTCAGTAGTATTTATAGCTTTACGAACGTCTCCGCCACAATTATATGCAATAACATTTAAAATTTCCTTATTATAAACTATCTCTATATTTTTATCTCTGGATATTATTTCAAATGCTCTTTCAATAGCAGGGATAAGTTGATTTGCATTTACAGGTTTGAATTCAAATACAGTACAACGGCTTATTATGGCACTGTATACTGAAAAATAAGGATTTTCAGTTGTTGATGCTATTAAAGTTATATCACCATTTTCGATATATTCCAGAAGAACCTGCTGTTGTTTTTTATTAAGATACTGAATTTCATCAAGATATAGAAGTATACCGTTTATAGTATCAAAGCTGCCTATATTTGATATAACCTCTTTGATATCCGAAATAGATGCTGTTGTACCATTGAGCCTGTGTAATGACATTCCACAATTATCCGCTATAATTCTGGCAACAGTTGTTTTACCGACCCCTGAAACTCCATAAAATATCATATTTGGAACATGACCACTATTTATTATACATCGGAGGGGCTTTCCTTCAGATAAAATATGTTCTTGTCCAACAACATCATCAAGAGTTGTCGGACGAATCTTATCGGCTAATGGCTTTGACATTTTCATTCCTCCAAAAACTTATTTATATAATCATTATATCAGAAACATTTTCATTCGTCAAATATATTAAAAACGTTTTTAAATAATTTTCCAAATCTGTACTGGTAACTTATCAGATACAATATTAAATCCTGTATAAGGACATTTCCTTATATGGATAATTTATTGATTAGACAAATTTTGTCATAATTAGACAATAATATATATT
>CAZTUV010000299.1:0-1714 GCA_964616595.1 uncultured Alistipes sp. | reverse complement strand
GCCTATACCTATTTCACCAGGATATAATTCATAATATCCATTTGAACCGCTATAATAAGTTTGCAGAGCATAAGCATAGCAATTCATTTTACTTTGGAAATTCTCTATAATAACATTACTATTTTCATAAATATCATTATATCTTTCCGGAGAATAAGGCAAATAATAATCATCAGAATATTCATAATTAAACCAGAAATAAGGTCTGTTGGATTTGAGGGAATCATTTATATCATAGCCCTGAAGAGTCTCACTGCCACTTTTAGCTACTAATTTAAATCCATACTGCGGAATACCTTTACTCATATTACCACAATGAGAATAATTGAACCATGCATTAGCAAGTTCAGTTATATCAATGCTCCACCCAAAATCAGAAGTTGATGAAGTTTTACTTAAATTTTTTACATATTTGCAGTAACTTGCTTTGCCTTTATTAGTGTCATTATAGAAAATATAAGGAACATTAGCATTTAAAGCATATAAATCATATGAATTTAAATAAGTTGAAGATGATGCTTTCATTTTCATGAAAAATGTAGCTTCTGTTATACAAATATTGCTAGGATATTTCTCAAAATAGTCATTTTCAAGGTCAATGTAAGTTTCGTAAGCGTTATTGGACTCTCCGCCTACTTTTATACCAGAGTAAATATTATTAGGATTAGCCTGTGAATTGTATCTGCAAGTTATAGATGCTGTATTATCTGGTATTACATAAGGGTCTATCATGACAGGATATATTCTGGATTCATCAGCAAGCCAGTCCATGTCAGGAGATAATGTATAAATATATCCGTTATTGTATTCTTCAAGAGTTACTGAAATGTTATAATTATTTTCTGTGTCTTCCGATGAGTCAAACATGAATGGTGCAGGTATTGTGAATACGTTTTTCTCACCATTGGAAAATACTACAGAATTATCTTCATAAAGTTCTGCAACAAGTCCGTCAGACTGGATAAAATAGCTATATTCCTCTAAAAAATTATCTGGATTTTCGATAATGAGTGTTTCTTTTACAGAATTAGACTGTATATCAATCTTGCAATCTAAATCTTCATAAATATCATTATAAGATACTGATGAATCAAGATTATTAACAGATTCGGAAATTTTAGAATTTAATTTATTCATGCCTATTTCTTTTTCAATGTAATCTTGTTCATTTATGGATAATGATGCAACGGGATAACTTTCTTCGGAAGATATTGTGCTTTCTGTTTCTTTAATATCTTCTGATATAACGATTGGTTTGATCTCTGATGTTGTATCAATCAAACTCCATGATAATGAATAACCATTGTAATCAACAGAAACCATTTGATTATTATTGTCAGATGTTTCACTGATAGCATCAATAGTACTGATAGATGTTTTAGGTGAAAGTGTAACTTTCATAGAATTGCTTCTGTTTACATATTTACCATTTTCGTCCTGTATAAGAGTATTATCAATATCAAGCCATTCACCGTTTTCATAATAGTGAAGTGGCACTGTATCAATATAGGCAGTATATGTACCGTCGCCGTTATCGTAATGTTTTTCGTACTCGGAACGCATTGATACTACTTCTACAGGCTCTATGTCTTCAATTGCTTTTGTGTTAAGCGGATATATTATTCCTGTAGTTGCAGTAAATACCAAACTTGATATTATTGTTAAACATTGTTTTATCATAATAAACCCTCCTTGTTAATAGTATATATTATTT
>CAZTUV010000298.1:0-1722 GCA_964616595.1 uncultured Alistipes sp. | reverse complement strand
CATAAACCTGCCTCTCTGCACAAAATGTTTGAACCTGCTGAAGCCAGGCGTATTCTCCGGAAACTGGAGGTTCATTATACACCCAAGCATGGAAGCTGGCTTGACATTGCCGAGATAGAACTAAATGTTATGACCAGACAGTGCCTCTCACGTCGTATTGATTCTATAGAAACTTTAAAAACTGAACTCATTGCGTGGGAAAGAGAACGTAACAACCTGGAGGCAAAAGGAAATTGGCATTTTCGAACTAAGAATGCCAGAGTAAAATTGATTTCGTTGTACCCTGAGCTTTGATGCCTATGATTGTTTAGTTCACATATCATCCTGTTGCTGTTGTTACATTTGTTGGTTGTGTTGCAAGAATATTTCAAGCAGGAGTTAAATTTGATACCTGTACTACCCTTGTCGGTAAGAATGGATTATTGAACTTGGCAAAGGTACGGCATTTCAGAAATCAATCAAAGAACGCTGTAAACAGGCTATAGCAAGCCAACAGGACACATACAGAGAACCATATGCAAGACACCCGAAAGTTAGAAAAAGGCAATGTGTTTTCTTCGGAACGACCAACAATTACGACTTTCTTAAGGACGAAACAGGAGATAGGCGTTATTATCCCATTGATGTAAACATAGCCAAAGCCACCAAGGATATAGACAGAGACCTTACACCCGAATATGTCAATTATAACATAACTTGAAAATACATTCAAAAAAATTTTATAGGGTAGTGACTAATAGTGTTGTTAAATGAAATTAATAACAGAGAAAGGCAATTCTCCATTTTTCTTACGTTGACGGTATTTGTATTTAGCTAAACCGAATTTCTTATAAGCATTAATGAATACAGCAACAACAACTTTCAGTATTTCAAGACTTCTCGGGAAACATCTGCCCCGACGTTCAAGAACAGGAATATAATGACGCAAATCGGCGTTTATACTTTCAACGTTATGGGTATCTTTTTTATCCCATACATTACGAATATGTTTGCTCAGATAAATAATGTCAACATACTTGCCTGAAATATCCGTCTGTGCAACAATAATCTGCATCAGGAGCATTATCAACAATATTCTGAATACGTTCAGGCGATTTATCTAAAGCAACATCAAATCTTATAATTTGTCTTGGCTCACAGCTTACCATTGTCATTACATAAATACTTTTCCATATAAAGCAGTATAATTCATTAAGCTCAAGATATTCATAAGAAATTTTAATATTATTTTTTTCTCAGTTTTTTTATCCAGTTATAGATATTTGCCTTGTTCATACCAAGTATTTTGTCGACTTCACGTCCGCTTACCCCTTTTGAATATGTATGTTTTTTTGGTTCAGATGTATAACGAATATTACAGTCCTTATATTTGCAGTGCTATGTTCCTGAACTATTATATCCAACCTTTATCTGATTCTCTATATTTTCACATTTTCGACATTTTCTGTTTTCATCAACTGTTATTTTCTTTTCCTTGTGTTTTTCTTTATTATAACACAAAAGTCTTTTTTTGTCCACTCCCAACTTATAAATTCAAAAAACATAGTAAGATATTACTTCCCTGTATTTGCGAATATAGGAGATTTTTGTGCCCTTTTGCAGAGAAATACGCTTTTAACTAATTTCAGCAAGAATTTCCCCACCTCTTTAGGTGGAGGATGAATTGCGCACGGAAATCAATTTTTAAAAGATTGACAGGTATGGTATAATAAAACTATGAAA
>CAZTUV010000297.1:0-1729 GCA_964616595.1 uncultured Alistipes sp. | reverse complement strand
GGTAATATATTATAATATATTATACCCCTTTAAATTATTAAAGCTTTAAAGAGGAAAATTATACAGAACGGAGAAGTTATAAAATGAAAACCACAACACTAGTTATTCTTGCCGTGTATGTTATTGTCATGGTGGGAATAGGCTTCTATACGTCACGCAAAACAAAGTCAGCAGATGACTTTATGCTTGGCGGTCGTAATGTCGGAGGCTGGCTTACTGCTTTTTCTTATGGAACAACATATTTTTCAGCAGTAGTATTTATCGGATATGCTGGTCAATTTGGCTGGATGTATGGCATATCCACTACATGGGTAGGAATCGGAAACGCTATTTTAGGTAGCCTTATACCTTTTTTCCTCATCGGAAAACGTACCCGCTTAATGTCCAATCACCTTAACGCAAAAACAATGCCTGAATTTTTCGAACATCGTTTTAATTCAAAGGCACTTAAAACGGCATCTGCAATAATTGTATTTGTCTTTTTAATACCATATACAGCATCTGTTTATAATGGATTATCAAGATTATTCGGAATGGTATTTGATTTTGGAGAAAATGGTTCTACAATTCTCATTATTGCAATGGCTTTGCTTTCAGCTATATATGTAATTCTTGGTGGTTACAAGGCAACTGCTCTCAATGATTTCTTTCAAGGAATTATTATGCTTATTGGTATCGCAACTGTTGTTGCCCTTACAGTTAAAACAAAAGGTGGATTTTCCAGTGCAGTTGAACAACTTCAGGAAATTGCAGACGCTGAAAAATTAGGTTCTTTAATTGGCCCTGACCCTATCAATTTGCTTGGAGTTGTAATTTTAACATCTCTTGGCACTTGGGGACTTCCGCAGATGGTTCAGAAGTTCTATGCCATAAAAGACGAACAAGCAATCAAAAAGGGTGCAATTATTTCCACAATTTTTGCGTTGGTTGTTGCAGGTGGTTCTTATCTTATGGGTGGTTTTGTAAGACTCTATTGTACTTTAGACCCCAACGAAACTGGTAAAGACTTAATCGAAACAGTTAACGGCAAACCTGTATATGATACAATGGTTCCGGCACTGCTCCAGAAAGCATTACCAAATGTTTTAATAGGTTTAGTTGTTGTACTGGTTCTTTCGGCATCACTTTCCACGTTATCATCACTTGTTCTGACGTCAAGTTCAACTCTTACAAACGACCTTATAAAACCTCATATTAAAGATTTTACAGAAAAGAAACAACTTATTGTTATGCGAGTATTTATAGCTGTTTTTCTTCTTATTTCCGTAATTATTGCCTGCAATAAAAACGCATCCATTTCAACACTGATGTCGTATTCATGGGGAGCATTGTCGGGAGCATTCTTGGGGCCTTTTGTTTACGGACTTTTCATGAAAAAAGCTTCCAAAGCGGCTTGCTGGACAAGTTTCTATACCGGAATAGGAATAAGCATTATACATATGATTCTTTTTAGTATGAATATATCTGCTTTTGATGGTCTTAAACAGTCCATAGCAGATTCAGGTTTAAGAATCAATCTTCTTTCTCCTATCAATGCTGGTGCATTTGCTATGATAGTTTCATTAATTGTAGTACCAGTTGTAAGCAGTTTTACAAAAGCTCCGGAAAAAAACGTTGTTGATAATGCATTCAGCGTTATAAAGTGACATAAAAGCGACTGTCATATTGACAGCCGTTTCAGTCTGTTGAAAAAGATCCAGTATAAATCTGGACTTTTTTTATATAATAT
>CAZTUV010000296.1:0-1744 GCA_964616595.1 uncultured Alistipes sp. | reverse complement strand
ATATGATATAATATTAATAGTGAAAAACAGCTGTTTTCTGACGTTTTTTGCAGGAAATGCATTACAATTTCCATATAAAAACAATTGGAATATAATTGTTCTTCATAAAAAAATATTTGTAAATTATTTATTAGCAATCTGTTTTTGCTAATACAAATTTCAAAATATAATACGGAGGTAAAATATGAATTCATTTGAGGAAGTTTTTGAAAATGTAAAAAAATACTGCCTTGAAAACAATAAAATCCCTTCAATAGGTCTGAACACATGGATTGAACCACTCAAACCAGTAAGTTTTAATGGCACTGATGCAGTATTTAAAATTCAAACAGGTTTTCAGAAAGGTATTGTTATGTCTACTTATGGCACAATACTTAAAGAGGCTTTTATGACGCTTCTAGGACTAGATGTCAATATAATAATAAATGTTGAATCAGACCAGAACAAAGCCAATATATCAGCCAATAATGATATAGATACAAAACATGCCGAACTTGAACAATCATACAAATTTGCCAATTATGATTATACGTTCGAGACTTTCATACCAGGACGTTCAAACGAATTTGCATTAGCTTGCTGTAAATCAATCGCAAAATATTGTGGTGAACAAAAAATACCTGACTATAATCCTTTGTTTATATATGGTCCTTCAGGAATGGGAAAAACTCATCTCATCACAGCAATTGCAAATGAAGTCCGTAAAAGACACCCGGAACTTAATATAGTCTATGTCACAAGTGAAACTTTTGGAAATGACCTTGTAAGTTCATTAAGCGACAAACTCATTTCCGATTTCCATGATAAATATCGTACTGCCGATCTGCTTCTTATCGATGATATTCAATTTTTCGTCGGCAAAGAACGCATGCAGGAAGAATTTTTCCATACATTCTATCAACTGCATCAAGAAGGAAGACAGATTGTAATAACTTCTGATAAAGCACCAAAAGAACTTCAGACACTTGAAAAACGTCTTATAACTCGCTTTGAAGGTGGACTTATCGCCGATATTTCAACACCTGACTATGAAACACGTCTTGCTATTATTAACAGAAAATCTGAACTTCTTGACCTTAAAATACCTGGTGAAGTAGCTGAATTTATGGCAAATCGCCTTAAATCAAATATCAGACAACTTGAAGGTGCAGTTATGCGTCTCAAAGCTTTAAATCACTTTGCAGGCAGTGCTATAACAATTTCAATGGCACAAAGTGTAATACGAGATGTCCTTACAAATGAACAGCCAATGCCAATAACTGTTGAAAAAATAATATATGAGGTTTCAGATGTCTATGGGATATCTCCTGAAGATTTGCGTTCAAATAAACGTTCGGCACAAATTTCAATAGCCCGAAAAGTAGCAATATACATTGTCAGAGAAATAACACAGATGCCATTGGCTGCTATTGGAACTGAATTTGGTGGCAGAGACCATTCGACTATTGTTTATTCAGTTACAAGCGTTACTGAAGCAATGCAAAAAGATTCAAATTTAAGAAATCTTGTTAATGACATCATAAAAAACATTAAAGATAAATGTAAGTAATATTTTTAACGTCGTCCGTAAAATATTATTACAAAAATTGATTTTTATATTGTTTCAATGGAAAACCCACATATTAGATTAAAGCTATTTTCTATATTTTTAGCGAAAAATCAAGTTAAAAGCATTTCAAAATATGCGAGACTAATAATTAACATTCTGTGAACTTCATTATTAGCTACCTAAAAAATATTAATA
>CAZTUV010000295.1:0-1749 GCA_964616595.1 uncultured Alistipes sp. | reverse complement strand
TGTCTTCCGACAGCTTTATTATTATATCATCATTTTTCGTAAAAGTCAAGTAAAATATTTTTAAACAAAAGTCATATTTTTATCATATTTTAACAAAGAAGTATTGAATTTCAAGCAAAAAAGTCCAGTTTTCGCCGGACTTTTCAGCAAATCACTTTTGCCATAAAACATTATCAACTTTTATCTTTTTGCGGGAAAACTACAGACGCCAATAAACCTGCAAGTAAAGCAACAGTTATTCCAGCAGCAGCCGAAGTCAGACCTCCGGTAAACACGCCTAAAAATCCATCATTATCTACTGCCTTTCTAATACCTTCAGCAAGCAGATTTCCAAAACCAATCAAAGGAACCGAAGCTCCTGCCCCAGCGAATTCCACAAGTGGTTTATAAACTCCGATAGCAGACAATATTACTCCTGCCACAACAAAACCTGTAAGTATTCTTGCCGGAGTAAGTTTTGTATAATCAATAAACAATTGTCCAATAGCACATATTGCACCGCCCACCAAAAATGCTTTTATTAAATCAAGTAGCATATTATCAATCCTTTCTAAGATGTACAAGATGTGCAATAGTTGGAATTGATTCTCCCTGTTGCAATGACATTGGTGACATTAATGCTCCTGTTGCTATAAAGAGAATATTTTCAGCATTTCCATCAATAAACATTGGCAAGAAATATCCGCATAATACACTTGCACTGCAACCACACCCTGAACCACCACAATGTGTATCCTGTTCATTCTTATCAAAAATCATGCAACCGCAGTCTTTATGTTGTTGTGAAATATCAATATTCTGTTTTTTCAAGAATTCGATTAAAAGTTTACTTCCCACAACGCCCAAATCTCCGGTCACTATAAAATCATAATCTTCCGGATTACTATTTGTAGCATTCAAATAACGCTGAATAGTTCCGGCAGCAGCGGGAGCCATTGCACTGCCCATATTATTTATATCATTTACTCCAAGGTCAGTAATTTTCCCGATACAGCCTCCAACTACTTTTATAGAGCCTTTATTTCCGGACAATACCACAGCACCTGATGCTGTACAAGTCCATTGTGAAGTAGGTGTTCTTTGCCCTCCATAAGACAACGGAAATCTGAATTGTCTTTCTGCCGTTGAAAAATGCGATGATGTAACTGCTATTGCATGATTAGCAACATTATTTTCTATCATAAGGGAAGATATAAGCAAACCTTCTGCCATAGTAGAACAAGCACCATATATACCTAAAAAAGGTATTTCAAGTTCACGCAAACCATAAGTTGAACCTATACATTGGTTAATTAAATCCCCCGAACATACGATATCTATATCTTCTTTAGTTATTCCAGCTTTTCTTATAGCAAGTATTACAGCTTCAAGTTGAAAATGGCTTTCTGCCTTTTCCCACGAATCCCTGCCGAAATGACTATCTTCAACTATTCTGTCAAAATATTTTCCCAATGGCCCTTTTCCCTCTTTTGAGCCGACAACTGATGCAAAACTTTCAATTTTCACATTATCAATAAGTTTAAACACTCCTTGTGAAATATACTTTGCCATATTAAAATTCCTCCGATTTATTGAATGTGTTATTAGTATTATTTCACAATAGTTATAATATATTCATTGAAAGATTGCACTTACAACAGGTATTGCAACGCTAAATCCAAGAGCGACAAGTAATTGTTGTGAAGTAAGGGTAACAGTTTCAAAGACTGCTTGTAGCGGAGGGAATACCACTGCCATTACTAATAGTAC
>CAZTUV010000294.1:0-1771 GCA_964616595.1 uncultured Alistipes sp. | reverse complement strand
ATCCTGAAGAATATGACATTTCGCTTGCAATAGCCGTTGTGAGAAACCGGACACTTTTAAATAATGACGGCATATTCGCTACATTCCCCGAAACCATCATAACTGCCATAGCTTCTCCGATACTTCTGCCAATACCTAATACCACTGCTGTTAAAATTCCACTTTTCGCACTTGGAACAGTAACTTTAAAAATTGTTTCAGTTTTCGTTGCCCCGAGTGCAAGGGAAGCTTCTTCATATTCTTTAGGAACAGCTCTTATTGCAGTTTCCGATACAGAGATTACAGATGGTAATATCATAACTGCAAGTACAATTATAGCTGTAAACAAATTTGCACCATCTGGCAAATCAAATATTTCACGCACAAATGGAACAACAACAATCATTCCTACAAGTCCATAAACTACTGATGGTATACCAGAAAGCAAATCAACACCCCAATGAACAATAGCTGTTATTTTTTTATCAGATGATTTTGCAATAAATATTGCACACATAATCCCTATTGGAACTCCAATAATAATTGCTCCGAAAGTTCCATAAACGGAAGCTAAAATAAATGGTAATATTCCATATTCAGGTTTAGTGGCAGTAGATGCCCAAGTTGTACCAAAAAGAAATTTAAATATTCCAATTTCTTTAATAGCCGGCATTCCGGAAATCAACAAAAATACTGTTATAACTATTACAAAAAATACCGCTAAAAATCCACAAATAGTAAATATTATACGCATTGTTTCCTCAAGTATATTTGACAATTTTTTCATAAGTCACCTCACAACAGGAATAGCACCAGCTTTTTCTATTAAATCATCTGCAAGACCTGATGTCACATAAGCGAAAAACTCTTTTGCATTATCTGAAAGTTCTGTATTTTTTCTTGTAACAAACAGAAAATCACGTTGAATTTTATAACTCCCATTTTGGATAGTTTCTTTTGACGGTGCAACTCCTTCAATTTCAAGAACTTTTACATTATCTTTTACTGCCGATAAAGAAGTATAACCAATTGCATTTGGATTTGTTGCGACTGTTTGTATAACATCACCTGCTGAAGTAAGTTCCTGCGAATATTTACACGAATTTTCTATGTTCGTAATGTTTTCAAAGCCATCTCTTGTTCCTGATGCCGCCTCTCTGCCGATTAAAACCACAGGAGAATCACTTCCACCCAATTCAGACCAATTGGTGACCTCCCCTTTATAAAGAGAAGAAAGTTGTTCTATTGAAAGGTTATCAATGTTATTTTCAGGATTTACAATTACAGCGATTCCATCAATTGCCACCACTGTTCCGATAAGTTCCATTTGTTCGTCGTCCCTTAAATCACGACTTGAAAGTCCTATATCACATCTTCCCTCCAATACAGCGTTAATACCACTCCCCGAACCTGTAGGATTATAAGTTATTTTTACTTTTTCATTTTCTGCCATATAGCTTTCAGACAAATATCCAATTACTTTTTCCATAGAGCTTGAGCCATCTGTTGATATTATATTGTTTTGCATATTCTCCGAGCCACAACCTGTAAAAAAAGCTGTCATCAAACTTATGGAAATTAAAATAATAATATTTTTCATCAAAGTCACTTCCTATAAAATTTTTACTATTTTCAAGTACGAAATTATTTTACCATATGTTATGTTAATCCTGAAAGTTAGTGTATGTTAAATCTGAGTTAATAATTCAAAAATAAAAAAAACTGATTTTATCCACTTCCCATAGAAATAATGGAAAATAGATAAAATCAGTATATTGATACGACTTTAAAT
>CAZTUV010000293.1:0-1776 GCA_964616595.1 uncultured Alistipes sp. | reverse complement strand
GTGTTATTTTCTGATTTTTATTGAAAGCTGGAAAAAGATATGATATAATAAGCAAAAGAAAGGGGTTTTTTATTTGGAACAGAATCAAGCAATAGAATATAAGTGTCCTAATTGCAATGCGGATTTGAAGTTCATGCCAGATACGCAAGGATTTGGGTGTGAATATTGTGGCAGTAGTTTCACATTAGAAGAAATGCAGGAAATAAATGCTGATATTACAACTACTAATACTGATGAGGAAATCCATGCTCAACAGGAATTTGAACAACATACTAATCTTTATCATTGTGAAAGTTGCGGTGCAGATATAATGGCAGATGATGAACAAACTTCACTTTTTTGCTATTATTGCCACAATCCTATTATACTCGCCGGAAAACTTACGGGTAAATATAAACCTGATAAAATAATAGGATTTAAATATACAAAAGAAAATGCTGTAAATTGTTTTAAAAATTGGGTTAAGAAAAAATGGTTTGTCCCTCAAGACTTCAAATCTCAAGAACAGACCGAAAAAATAACCGGACTTTATGTACCATTTTGGATTGCTGACTGTAATATGAAAGCAGACCTTTCCGCCATTGCTAAAAAAGTCCGTACATGGCGTTCAGGCGATTATAGGTACACTGAAACAAAAGAATTCAGCATAATTCGTCAGGCAAACATATTAACAGAAGGAATTCCGGCAGACGGTGCAAGCAAAATTGAAGATGCTCTCATGGAATCAATAGAACCTTTTGATTATAATGAAGTCAAAGATTTTTCAATGTCATACCTTAGTGGATTTTTTGCAGATAAATTCGACGTTGATAAATCTGAAGTATTTCCAAGAATACGTGACAGGGCTTCAAAGGCTGGAAGTGAGATTCTCAGAAATAGTATAAACGGATATTCTTCTGTTGATGTAATCAGTGAAAATTACAACATAATGAGTACTAAATGGCAATATATGATGTTGCCTGTATGGTTCATGTCATATAAGTATAACGACAAAATATATGAGTTTGCAATAAACGGGCAGACAGGAAAAACCGCTGGTACTCCACCTCTTGACAAATTTAAACTTAAGCTTTTTAGTTCAGCAATAGGTATGGCTGTTGCAATTATAGTATTTCTGTTGGGAGGGATTTTTTTATAATGAAGAAGTCGGTTCTTATTATAACAAATATAATTCTTGCTGTTTTAATAATATTCTTATTTTTTATTAACTCATCAGTACACATAAATCTGGCAAAAGGCTTTGACGGAAATTCCTCAAATAGCGGATTTATTGACAATGCAGATGTGATAATTAATTCAGATGATATAAACGAACTTATTCAAAAAACTTCAGAAGAACTTCAAATGAATATTTTCATATATATTGCCGGAAGTTCAGACTATAACAGAACTGATTATCAAATAGAATGTTTCGCTGATGATTACTATGATAAATATTTTGGGGAAGATACGGACGGTATATTGTATTATCTTGATTTATCAGGTCATGCTCCGGCGTATGATTACATAAACACCAGCGGAAAAGCTATACTCCTCTATCAAAAAAATATAGATAATATATTTACATATCTCGATTATTACTTACCAGCATCTGGGCAAACTATATATTCTGAAGATATTGAAACAGCTATCAAAACATTTCTGAAACTTATAGAAGATTATAGCAGTACAAATTCAATAAATTATTATCATGATAAATCATCTGGAAAATATATTTTTACAGACAACAATGAATTCATAATTTCAGCACATAAGCCTATAAAATATAATATATCT
>CAZTUV010000292.1:0-1780 GCA_964616595.1 uncultured Alistipes sp. | reverse complement strand
TATATATATTTATTGGAATTGTTATTATATTTGGGATAACGGTTTTTAAAAGTGAAAAAAATTCCGAACCTACTTATGGTCTTACTAGGAAACAGCTTGACTTTATAGAAAAGGTTGGCGAATCTGCACAAAAAAATTATGATAAGTATGGTATTTTACCAAGCATGACTGTGGCACAGGCTATTCTTGAATCTGGCTGGGGTGAAAGCGAACTTTCTGCATTATATTATAATTTTTTCGGTATGAGGGCAGATAGTACATATACAGGCAAAACTGTTGTTTTAAGAACAGGAGAGGAAATTGACGGCGTAATAATTGGAATGAATGGAGAGTTTCGTGCATATGATTCATTTGAAGAAGGAATAGAAGGTTATTATCAGTTCATAACAGGATATGAAAGATATTCAAATCTTATATGGGAAACTGATTATCATATCGCTTGTAAAAAAATTAAGGAAGATGGCTGGGCAACAGCAAGCAATTATTCTGAATGTCTGATAGATATAATAGAATCATATAATCTTGTAAGATTTGATATGACATATATAAGAACCGTAGAAACTACGGGGATAGCTTGATAAATATCTTTCCATCAGGAGAGAGTTCCCAAGAACCCTGCGGAATTTAGTCGTGGGAGGTTCAGTATACATAATATTTTCCCTGATAGCTATCGATTTCAGCAAGCTTTTTATCTATGCCTCCCAGTACGGAAATTTTATCGGTACTCCATACAGGAGCGATTAATTTTGATTTGTCGCCATCTCCGGTTATGCGTTCTATAACGGTTTCTGGCGGTAAAAGTTCAAGTTGTCTGACCACAATGTCTATATACTCATCTTTTGAAAGAATATTTGTTGTTTTATTATATATTTTTTCCAATGCTGTGTCCTTTATAATGTGGAGCATTTGTATTTTTATAGCATCAGGGTGCATCTTGGACAATTGCCTTGCAGTTTCAATCATCATTTCGGCAGTTTCATTTGGCAATCCGTTGATTATATGTATGCAAGTTCTTATATTAAGATTTTTCAATTTATTATAACCTTCAATGAATTCTTGATGACTATAACAACGATTGATTTTTTTAATACTTTCTTCATGAACTGTCTGCATACCAAGTTCGACGGTAAGATGAGTGATTTTGTTTATTTCGTCAAGTAAATTTAAAACATCTTCTGAAAGACAATCCGCTCTTGTTCCTATTGAAATGCCACATACTTCCGGATACTTTAATGCAGAAAAATATACTTCCTTGAGTCTTTCTATCGGTGCGTATGTGTTGGTATTCGCCTGAAAATATGCTATTATAGGTACAGTTCCGTTTTTGGCATGAATGCGTTTAATTTCCTTTTCAAGCTGTTCAGATACAGAAAGGTTTCCATCTGTAAAATATCCGCTGCCACCATCACAGAAAATACAACCTCCAAAACCTTTAGTACCATCAATATTTGGACACGTAAACCCACAATCCAATACGGCTTTAAATACTTTTTTTCCAAAAATCATTTTATTATGATAATTAAGCGTGTGGTAACGTTTGTTGTCGAGAGAGTAAGCAAATGGATTTTTTTTCATAAAATATCACTCCTTATTCTGAAAATATTACCACAAAATTATAATCTTGTCAAATGAAAATTAACAATTAGTACAATTGTTATGGCGCTTTACTTGGGATTTGTTAGAAATGTACAATAAATCAGCCTGAAAAGCGTATAATTGCACAATCTTCTTTTTTGAACAGAAAACTTCTTTGACAAAACTTGCTTTTTGTGGTATAATT
>CAZTUV010000291.1:0-1833 GCA_964616595.1 uncultured Alistipes sp. | reverse complement strand
AATTAAAATTTTGTGCTATTATGTTATTAACATAAGATTTCAAAGTTGCATAAAATTTTTGAGATAATTTTAAATTAAGAAAGGGAATGTTTTTATGAAAAAAATGGTTGCGTTTTTAACTGCTATTCTTAGTGTTACAAGTACGGCAGTATCGATGAGTTCTTTTGCTACTTCTGATAAGTACCTTTCTGGCGACGTTGATTTGAATGGCGTTGTAGATATAGAAGATGGTATATTGTTGAAAAATGCTCTTTGGGGTCAGGAAACTCTTAGTGGCCTTCAGCGTACAGTTGCTGATGTTAATGGCGACCTGCATGTTGATTTCGCAGACCTTATGTGTCTTAATGATATCATTAATGGTAATGCTGTTTCTGATGAAATTACTGTTGATGCAGACGAAAACGGAAATGTTATACATTTAGTTAATGATAATTCCGCATTGTCAGTTGTTTCTAATGGCTGGACTGCTGATGTTACTAATAATGAAAGTGATTCTTCTTTCAGAACATCTGCTTATTCAATGACTGCAAAATCGGGTAACAGTAATATGTTCCTGAATCCATTCTTTGCTACTATCAATAACAATAGTGCAAGTCTTAGTTATAGTGCATATGCAACAACTTCATCTGTAAAATATGATGATGGTAATCAGATTACAGCAAATGTTCTGAATAATGGTTATCTTTCAATTAATGATACATATTTTAAGAATTCAAAGTCTGTTGTTCAGAAAGCAGGCGAAACTCTTAGTTATATTTCTAAAGATGATGCTTTATTCCAGCCAACAGATTATAGCGTTGGTGGCACTGTTGAATTAATTAATGCTTCTATCACACGTACAGAGGACGGTTTTGAATTCTGTAATAATATTTCTAAGCTTACTGGTACAAGTTATTCTTACCTTGGTCACAAATATGCCTCTATGGACGGTGCTGAATTCTGGTTTGATGAAAAAACAAAATCCTTTACAATTAAAGGTATTGATGAAGATAGCATTGAATTTATCCATGAAGATGTACGTAATTCTTTTAACGGTAAGGAACTCGTTGACTTTAATGAAGTTTCAGTGGTTACAGATGATTATATCTATGGTCTTATGTATGACCCGAGTTTCGATTATATGTGTGCTTTCGTAAGATATGATAGAAACAATGGCGAATGTACTCTTGCACAGTATACTGCGGCAGGCGAAAGAGCTACAATAGCTACACATTATGTTCAGGACGGCGTTATAGAAGAAGGTTTGGCAAATCCTGACCTCCTCGTTGAATATATTGACGAACTTTATGACCCGGATAACATGGTATTCCAAGTTGTAATGTATGGTTCAGAAATGAAGAGTTCTATTGTTGGTGGTATTAATGATTCTTATAGAACTAATAATGGTATTACATTTACACAGACAAGATCAGGTTTAAACATTATTCAGGCGGCAGAAAGTGATAAAGATACAGGTACAACTCTTACTTTTGCTAATCTCTATGGCAGTGATTTGATTTCTATTTCAAATAGTGCAGGAAGTATTCAGAAATATGGCAATACTATGACATATGGTGTGGGTACTGATACATTCTCAAATGATGCTAGTGAATCGCTCTTCAGTGCGGATAATGAAATCACTTATAAATCAGGTAATGTTTCTGAGACATTTACTATCAGAAATCTCCTGAACAATCGTACAGCTACTATGTATTGATGATATTTTATCAAACAAATGCCCTCCAAAAGTTTTGATAAATATTAAATTTTAAAATAAGTCCGGTGTTATGCCGGACTTGCAGTCTGTTGAAAAAGATCCAGTATAAATCTGGACTTTTTTTATATAATATGGTA
>CAZTUV010000290.1:0-1846 GCA_964616595.1 uncultured Alistipes sp. | reverse complement strand
GCATTGAACTATATAATTTATGATAAATATAAAATTATATTTTGTTTAATACGTAAAAATCAGATAAAAAGGCTTTTAATAAAGAATTTTTTATGGTATAATAATATCCGAGCTGTAAAAAAATGGAAGAAATTTACATTATAAGAGGGGGTTACCATGAGCAAAATAATTAATATGACGTTAGCTATAAGTTTAAGTGTAATATCAGTTTGTGGTATGTATAGAGGGAATGAAGCATTTGCAATAAATAATGAAATATCTGGTATTTCAAATATGGGAGATATTAATAATGACAATATTGTTGATGCTGTTGATGCAACTAATATCCTTATGGAATACGCTGTTCTTTCTACTTCTGGCAAATCCACTTTTGATGATGAACAAAAAGAATCAGCTGATATAAATAAAGATGGTATAATAGATTCATCAGATGCATCATGTGTTCTTGCGTATTATTCATATACTTCTACCGGCGGTGAACTTGCTATAAATGTTTGGTATAATGAAGAACAAAATACCAGAGTAAATGATATATATCTTACAAAATATAATGTGAAAATACCTGTTGGCGGTAAAGATATTTCATATGTTGTTATGTTGCCGTCAGATGCTCCTAATAAAGACGAAATCTGGACTACTTCAGATGAAAAAATAGCAACAGTTGATAGTCTGGGCTATATTACAGGAGTTTCTGAGGGAAAATGTACAATTACTGTAAAAAGTGTCGATAATCCGTCAGTAAAAGCACAAATAAATGTTGAAGTTTATAATACGACAGACAGGGCTGAAAAAATAATACTATCCAAAGACAGTATGAATCTTTCCATTGGTGACAGTGATATATCCAAAGTTACATTGCTTCCGGAAAACGTTAAAAATCAGGATTTGGTATGGACTACATCTGATATGACAGTGGCTACCGTAGCTATCGACGGAACTGTTACAGGCGTTTCGGAAGGTACTTGCATTATAACAGTTACAAGTGTCGACAATCCGCAGTTGACAGCTGATATAATTGTTACTGTCGGCAATCCGGAAAATGTAATAAAGGAAATATATCTTTCAAAGATTGAGATGAATTTGTGCGTTGGAGAAAGCGATATTTCATATGTAACAATGCTTCCTGAAAGTGTTTTGAATAAAGAGGAAATCTGGACTACTTCAGATGAAAATATAGCCACTGTCGACCAATGGGGTAATGTTACAGGTGTTTCGGAAGGAAACTGCGTTATAACAGTTACCAGTGTTGATAATCCTGAAGTAAAAGCTGATATAAAAATAACTGTTACTGATAATTCTAAAATAAAACAGATAAATGGTATTACATATATTGATGGTATCCTTATAGCAAATAAAAGCTATGATTTGCCATCGTATTATGACCCTGGAATGGATTCAACTACTTTGCAACAGTTTGATTTACTTTCAAATGCCGCCGCTAAAGAGGGGCTTAATATCTATATGTCATCTGGATACCGGTCATATTCGTATCAGAATTTAATATATAACAATTATGTTTCATGGTATGGACAAATCATGGCAGATACTTTTTCAGCACGTCCTGGACATTCAGAACATCAGACGGGGCTTGCAATAGATGTGAATACTATTGATGATTCTTTTGCTAATACTCCTGAGGCTATATGGCTTGAAAATCATGCACATGAATATGGGTTTATAGTTCGTTATCCAAAGGGAAAAGAAAATATTACCGGTTATAAGTATGAACCATGGCATATACGTTATTTGGGAGTTGAAACAGCAACAGCAGTTTATAAAAGCGGACTTTCACTTGAGGAATACCTTGGTATAGATTCATATTATCATTAAAAATATAATTTAAAAT
>CAZTUV010000289.1:0-1865 GCA_964616595.1 uncultured Alistipes sp. | reverse complement strand
CGATGTATTCAGCATCAGAAATCGGCTTTGTTTCGCCGTTTTTCTGTTCTTCGTCAGAAATGTCTTTTGCATCAACATACACCTCATATCTGTCAAGCAGGGCGGGTTCAGGATTTGTAAAACAAGTTGTCCGCTTACGCTGTTCACCTTCGCCCTTTCCCAGAACATAGGCAAAATTCTTCCTGACGGAAGTGTCTGTGAAGTAAGTAAATGAAAGCAGATTGTTGTAACTGTCGGAAAATACAATATGCGGATTTTTCTCCTGCAATATGCTTCTGTCAACACCTTGTAACAGGTCAAAAATCATCTCGTACTGTTCCTCTGCAATTTTGGAAAGCCTGATATTTGCCGTTCCGCCAATCTTCTCACAAATGGTGTATACCCATTCCATCAGATTTTCATAGCTGACCTGTAATTTTGTGGTCTGCGACCAGTAAGTACCTTGCATTTCTCCAAGTTTCAAGCCCGGAATCAGTCTGTTTCCGCTAACGAGTGCGTTATTCTCCACAGCTTTCTGAATTATCATTCCGTATGTTGTCATCGTTGTAAAATTTAGTGTCGGATAAATAATCCTGCGTTCCAAAAGACACATTAAAAATCTGCCCTTGATAATGAGATAGTCGCCGTCTTCTGAATCGGTTTCCAGTTCAACAGATTCAATCAGACCGAAATGCTCCTTATCGTCATCACGACCGACAATTCTGCCTGTCTGAAAAATCTCGATATTTTGAGGACTTGCAGCAATATACACCTCAAACTCTCCGCATTTGTAGTATTCAATATCCCACAAAAGCGAAGAAAAACTGTCGCAGACAGCCTCCAGAGAAATATTCAGCTTGTTGTTCAAAATGATCATGTTGTAGATCTCAATCTGCATAAATCACACTCCTAAGTATGCGTTGCGATGAATCAGGTGGACTTTGATGCGGTTCAGTCCCTCCGATGCTGTCACGTAAAATTTGTTTTCGCCCGTTTTCAGATTCAGCCAGGTTGAACCAGAAACAAGCCGATTGATGATGTTGGTCACAACGCCCTCACGCTCCAGAAGAACAGTTTTGTTGCCTGTTTTCGTGGTGATCGTGATGATATCGCCCTTTTGAATATCGCCTGAAATCTGCATATATTCGCCCATCAAAGCGTTGTAGATGGTCGGATTTTTTGCGGGTCCGCCGCTGATTTCAAGGGTAAATCCAACCTCATCACCGCTGTTGTTGATGGTCATCATATCCTGCGTGTTGTATATGCCAATGGGAAAAGGATCATCATTGTCAGGGCAGACAAAATGAAATGCACCCTTGACACGGGAATATTCCGCAATCTGCGTTTCGGTGGAATACCAGTAAATATCTGGGCAGAGAATGGAGATCTGTCCGCTTGTCAGCTTTTCAAAATTCTCCATTTCACAAGTTTCCACGATGCCCTCAGCATATACAGAAATATTCTTCGTGGTGTAATATATCTTGATGTAATGTGACGGCTTGACCACACGATATAGTTCATGTCTGCGGAGTTCCACATCAAAACCACGCATTTCAAAAGGAATGACCACATTTCGCTTTTCGATAAATGCATTGTTGAGGTAACTGCCGTTCATTCCTGCATAACTTGAAGTGCTGACTGTTCCGGTTGGTGGGTTCAGCCCCTTGATTTTGGAGAACATATATCGGTTTGCAGTTCTGGACAGGTCGATCTGCTGACCTGTTTCGTTTTCGAGAATGAGTGTGTAGAACAAAATTTCACCTGCCTTTCATTGACTTTGCGTATATGGGTATGGTATAATATATGAAAATGATTGTGGGGCATCTGCCTTATAAATCGGAATTTACGGAGGCAATATACAATGAAAAAAGCATTACTTGTAATTG
>CAZTUV010000288.1:0-1896 GCA_964616595.1 uncultured Alistipes sp. | reverse complement strand
AGTAAGACGGGAAATTATACTGATGCATATATCTTTTTGACTCTTCTTCATCAAGACCATCAATTTTCTGAGCTTCACTTACTGGACCTAAAGTTGCAATTGTAAGAACCTGAGTCTGACCTCTTGTGAAAAGTCCTGAACCATGAACTCTTGGGAGCAAACCAACTTCAGCAGCAAGAGGGCGGATTTCATCAATACCTCTGCCGTCGACACGTTTACCGTTATAAAGCCATTCACGAACGATTTTCTTTTGAAGTTTATAAATACATTCGTCAATCATTGAAATCTGTTCCGGATATGTTTCATCAAATTTAGCATGAATATCATCTATAACAGGAGCAAGTCTTTCATCACGTACAAGTTTATCGTTTGTATCAAGTGCGAATTTAACACGTTCAGATGCAAATTCCTCAATAGCATCAAACATATCATGGTCAACTTCCTGAGATTCAAATGTAAATTTAGGCTTACCAATTTGTGCCTTAATTTCATTTATAAAAGCAACCATTTTTTTGATTTCTTCATGACCTTTAAGGATAGCATCAAGCATTGTATCTTCTGGAACTTCATTTGCACCTGCTTCAATCATAACGATTTTTTCAGCAGTACCGGCAACAGTAAGATTCAAATCAGTTTTAGCACGTTGTTCCAGAGTAGGATTAAGAATAATTTCGCCATCTACAAGACCAACGTTTATACCGGAAATAGGGCCATTCCATGGAATATCAGAAATAGAGATAGCTATTGATGTAGCAATCATTCCAGCTATTTCAGGTGAATTATCCGGTTCAACTGCAAGAACAGTCATCACAACTGAAACATCATTACGCATATCTTTAGGGAAAAGAGGTCTTATAGGTCTATCCACGCATCTTGATGTAAGGATAGCTTTTTCAGAAGGCTTGCCTTCCCTTTTAGTGAAAGAACCAGGAATTTTACCGACAGAGTAAAGTCTTTCTTCATAGTCAACGGAAAGAGGGAAAAAATCGATTCCTTCACGTGGCTTTGCACTTGCTGTAACATTAGCCATAACAACAGTTTCGCCGTATCTTACCCAACAAGAACCATTGGAAAGACCACAAGTTTTACCTGTTTCAACAATAAGTGGTCTTCCGGCATAAGTAGTTTCAAACTTTCTATAATTTTCAAACATAGGAAATGCCTCCATAAAAATATTCATATCGGCTTTAGCAATAAACTCTGACGCAAATACATTTGTACCACAGTTTAATGCTAAAAGCCGTTTACTTGTATACTGAACTTCCAATGACTCAAAGCCAAAGGATTCCTGGGAACTCTCCATAGTGAAGATTTTCACCAGGCTATCCCCGTAGTTCTTACGGTTCTTGAACTTTTATATACTTAATATTACACGATACTGATTAAAGACGTAAAGGCAGAAAGGGTACGACCCAGTCTGCCTCAAAAAACAATTACTTACGAAGACCAAGCTTTTCGATGATAGCACGGTATCTTTCGATATCCTTTTTCTTAAGATAAGCAAGGAGATTACGTCTGTGACCAACCATTTTAAGAAGTCCACGTCTGGAGTGGTGGTCATTTTTGTGTTCCTTAAGATGAGCAGTAAGGTCATTTATTCTCTTTGTAAGAATAGCAATCTGCACTTCTGGAGAACCTGTATCAGTTGCGTGAGTTCTGTTAGCCTCAATAACGGCTGTTTTTTCTTCTTTCAGTAACATTGAAAGCACCTCATAATAAAAATATTCCGTTGACTAAGGCAAGGGTGAATTGTGAGGACAAGCCCTTGTCTGAGAACACGGTAGTTTTATTATAGCATATCTTTTCAGATTTGTAAAGAGTTTTTTGATTTTTTTCAAAAAACAAATAATTAATTAAGTAAAAGAAAAAAACAATTCAGGCATATTGACGAAGAAC
>CAZTUV010000287.1:0-1902 GCA_964616595.1 uncultured Alistipes sp. | reverse complement strand
CATACATATATATGTATCTATTTTTAGATAGAAATAGTAATAATGTAAAATAAGCTGTCAAACTTGTAAGGAGGATAGAAATGAAAGAATCAGATATTGTAAGGGCAATTTTGAAATACCTGAAAACCGTGCCAGATTGCTTTTGCTGGAAGGAGCATGGCGGTATGTACGGAACGGCAGGTATTCCCGATATTATTTGCTGTTATTGTGGAAAATTTGTGGCTTTTGAGGTTAAGACGGAAAAAGGCAGAACTACGGCTTTGCAGGAATCGGTTATCAACAAAATACAAAAGTGTGGTGGAAAAGCTGTGGTTGTCAGGTCTGTCAATGATGTGAAGGCTTTACTGGAGGAGATGGTGATATGACGGCGAAAGAATACATGAAACAGGCGAAGATTCTTCTGAGAAGAATTGACAGAAAGCAAAAAGAAGCCGATATTCTCCGTCAGAAACTTTCCCTTCCGAAATCATTGGATTACTCAGATATGCCCAAAACAGCATCTCCCGAATCGCATGAAATTGAAGTCGGCATTGCTAAAATAATGTCTTTGGAGGAAGAAGCACATACTGCAGAAAAAGAACTGAAAAATCTGAAGGAGATTTTTCAAGTTGCTATTGAAGCTATAACCAACACGGAATACCATGATATTCTTACAAAACGGTATCTGGAATTTAAGGACTGGATTATTATTGCAGAAGAAATGGGATATAGTGAACCATCATGTTATCGATTGCATCGTGAGGCTTTGGCTCTTATGAAAAGTTGATAGTTCATGATAGTTCGTAACACTTGATAATAGTTTACATATGTGATATACTGTAAAGTAGGAAAATAAGATAAAGCAAATCAGCCTTTGCAGAGAAATCCGCAGAGGCTATTTTTATACCCGAAGGAGGAGCGTTATGCTTGCAAAAAAAGTTTTAAGAAACGGTCTCGGTTTGAATAGCCGTATCAGAGAGCAGATGGTGATTTATCGTGACTGGAAGTCTATGGCGATGGAAATTGATGAAGATGAAGTGCATGAAATAGTCGAAGCTGCCTGGAGTGACCTGATCGATTCTATTCGCATGAAGCGTAATCTTGAGGAGATCATCATGGCAAACAATAACGCTGACCAGCGTGAGATTCTTCGTCTGCGTTATTTCTATGCAGCAACATGGGCTGCCATTGCTGACGAGCTGAATGTCACGGTCGAATGGGTAAAGGAACAGCACAAAAAGGCTTTGAAGAAGATTCATATTGAAGTATCGGGATGCGATGAGGATTGTGACTGCTATGCCGAGGAAGAGTAAGAAACCCTGCCGTCATCCTGGCTGCCCGAATCTGACAGAGGGAAAATATTGTGAGGAGCACAAACCTCTGCACCCAGACAGACCGTCAGCTGCCAAGCGTGGTTACAACAGCAAGTGGCGTAGGCTCAGTAAAGCTTATCTCCGCAAGCACCCAATGTGTGTACGTTGCTTGCAACAAGGACGATACGTTCCTGCAACAGTAGTCGATCACATACAACCGCATCGTAACAACCCTGTTTTGATGTGGGACGAATCCAACTGGCAAGCCTTATGCAAACCGTGCCATGATAAAAAGACGTGGACGGAAGATAAGAATCCTGTTTATACATACTGAAAAGCCCCCGGGGGTATAAAAATCTCTAAAAATGGACAAAACACTGACCGGTGGCCCCTCTCACACAAAAAAACGGGTATTCAAACACCCTATTGACCCGCTCAGAGGTATAAATATTGAAAAATACCGATAACATCTAACTTTGCCGACTTTTGCAGTCGGCATTTTTCATGCCCGATTTAACATTTTTGTTTGAATTTCTTTGATTTTCGGAGGTGATGACATCATGGCGAAAGACGGTACAAACCGAGGCGGTGCAAGACCGGGTGCAGGAAG
>CAZTUV010000286.1:0-1914 GCA_964616595.1 uncultured Alistipes sp. | reverse complement strand
ATATTAAATAATACTATTAAAACACTTGCTTTGAGCCTAATATACAATCCAAAGCTCCACACTGTTTTCAAATATTTGTTTTACAACAATTTTATCAGATTTCTGACGGTTACAAAACATATGTGCAAGCTGAAGATTTTCCAACGCTGAGGGGTGTCCGCCCTTTGATACAGGCATTATGTGGTCTATACACGGACTTAAAGGGTGTGGAAACTTAAAGCCAAAATCAACAGGCTTTCCACATATTCCGCATATCTGCTGTGTTGCGTAGATTTTCTTTTTGTTACTCTCAAACTGTGAACGTTGTGTCCCATTGTGGTCGGGTCTTAAATTCGGCTTTGACATTTTCCGCCTCCTTTTCTTAATTTTGGGTATAAAAATAAGGCTATAAGCCTTTATTTCCAATGTTTATTCAACTATCTGCCAATCTTCCGCAAGCATATCAGTCTGACTTGCAAGCCAACCTACAACGATTGTATTCTGTGCTGTCTTCATGCATATGCTGTCAGTGCATGGCGGCATATCTTTACTGCAAATACAGCTTGTAAGGTCGTCACCAGAAGCAAGAAATATAAACATATCCTTACCGTTCCAGCCTTTTCTTGCGACCTTTTTGTCCTCTTTGAGAGCCTTTATTGCTTCACCAAAATCCATTCTATCACCGCCTTTCAAACATAATTAAAACGCCCCTTAATGAGCGTTTTGATTATGCTGTTCAATTTTTTTAAAAACTTCATTAATATCATCAAGTGGTTCAAATCCTAACATTATTTTTAACATATATTCTGCATCTTTTTGTTCACCATCAAGTCGTGGATATTGTAGTCTTTCTCGTATTTGTTCATTTGTTTCTTTAACTTTTTTCATATATAAACCACTCCTTTTTTATGAATTCTTTGACTATTTTATCATATTCTTTATCAGTCTTATCAGTTACTTTTGTCATTAATTTTAAAAATTCTTTTGCCGAAGTCATAGTATCATAACTTTCTGATTTTGTCAACTGTTCTATTCTTCCATTATGCTTTACAATTGATAGTGTTTTTACATTATCGTGCTGTAATAAAAACATAATATCAGTAGTTGAAAAACTGCTGTTTTTAGGGTGATTATGCATAACATACAAATTTCTGTTATATGTAAGCATATTAACAGCCTCTCTTGATGAAAAGTCTAAAGTCGAAGTTTTTCCAACACAATTAACCTGATTATTAAATTCAGACGAAAGAATAAAAGCACACTCTCCATTGGGATTATTGTCACGAGCAAATTCAAGTAATTCCTTGTGTTTGACTTGTATAATTTTATTTTGTTCATCAGAATAAGCTCCACCATTTAATGCTTTAACTTTTCTTATTGAAATATCATTAATCGGTTGAGTATGTCTATTTTTTCTACTTTCTTCTATATTACCACTATTTTGTGAAAAAGTCAAGCTATTTTTAACATCTTTATACTGTAAATTTTTCTGTTCAATAGCTTTAGCCTGTTCGTGGTTCAGCTTGACGGGCTTATATTTTTCTTTTGAGATATCTTTAACTTGCCATTTTTCTTTTGACCATACATTCTGCCGTTGTTTGCCGTTTTCGTATGTAACAGTACAATTGCAGTTATCGTGACGGCGGAATACATCGGGCGGAGTGTCCTTGTATAAATACTTTCCGGCAATTGACGAACACCATTTACAGCAGTTTCCGGACGAATGACGAGTAATATAACATTTCAGACCGGCTTTATTTCTGAAATCGGCATTTTTTTGAATAAAATCATCATGAAACGATTTTGCCACGTTTGCGACAGGCGACCCAGAACGATGTTTTATAACATTCTGAAAACAATTCGCAAAATTCTACTAAAAGGAAAAATTTAACTTTGCTATTGACAAACTAAAAATGATATAGTATAATATAACTC
>CAZTUV010000285.1:0-1919 GCA_964616595.1 uncultured Alistipes sp. | reverse complement strand
AGACACACCGGAGTGTGCCTTCTTATATAGAAAGGGGTATTAGTAATTGTTCATTTGTTCGGAAGTAATTGGAAAATCAGAAAGTTCAATTACATTTGCAACATACATTTGAACAGCAAGAGCATCTTTTGTTGTAATGCCGTCATAATCAACAACATCTGCATTAATTTTTCCATCTTCAGAAAGTGTATATTCATCTGCATTTGCAAGTGACTGCATAATAATAACAGCATCGGCAATAGTTACCTGACCATCGACATTAGCGTCACCATATAATACAATGCCAGATGTTGTGGTAGTGGTTGTTGTAGTGTTGATATCTGTTGAAGTAGTAGTTGTAGTAGTTTGACTTGGTATAGTTCCACCATTTGCAACAGCTATTTCTTCGTCATAAACTGTAACTTCATCACCAATAGTATCAACTACTGAACCTGTACCATAAGCACTATAAAGACCAACAGCAGCACCGACAAGTCCTACCTGATAGTCAAGAGCGACTTCATTTGAGGTAGAATCTTTAGCATTAAGTTTCTGGAATGTAGTAAAATCTGTATGACTTGTAGGACCACCACATAATGCACCATAAAGTGTATGACTTGTAGAAACATTTGCATAATCGCCGTTCCAGCTGTTCCATTCGTTCCAGTCATCACTTACATAAAGACCAGAAGCTGCACGGTGGTGAGGTGAAGTCGCTGAAACATCATTATAACCTACAACAAGACAAACATTTGCGTTATTATCACCAAGAATCATATTCATCTGACCCTTGCACCATTCAGAGAAATCAGCACCGGAATCTTCTTTATGTTTTGTAACAATCATTGCACAAGTCTGCATAAGAGTATTGTATCTTGCACTTCCCCATGAATCAGCATAATAAAATTCTCCTGAATTACCTGCTTTACTTTTGATAAAACTTACAGGCTTATCCCAGTTACCGGTGATTTCGGCATTAATGATAGCAGCACCAAGCCATACACCACCATAATAGTAATCATTTATCCAATCATTTGTAGTACTTGTATCCTTGCTGTTTGCATCAAGGTAAGCCTGTTCTCCGGTTGCAAGATAAAGCCAGCCTGCTGCCCATGCTATATCATCTTCAACGCTCTTGTCAGAATATGTTGACTGGTCATAAGTCATTGTACGATATTTTGCAGCGAATTCATAAAGAGCCTTTGCATAGTCAAGGTCTTCTTCATTACCAAAGTTCATGTAATTCTGAGCAAGTGCTGCGGCGTATTGTGCAGCAACGTTACTTGCTCCATTTGTTGTGGAATAGTATTCATTACTTCCTCTTTGTGGCATAAGTTCAGGAGCACGCCATTTATTGTGGTCAGAACCATCGTCACCTATTTCATAAATGAAATTAGTAACATTACCATTACCGTCAAGGGTAGTACAGTTCTTGAAGAATTGTGCAAATTCATCGGTTATATCCTGAAGATGAGCATAAGTACCTGTTTTCTGGAATTCGTCTTTATATTCATAATAAAGCCAGCCAAGTGTTGAAGCAGTAAAGCCTTCAGTAAGACCGCAGATAATTCCGTCACCCGCATCATGGAATCCACCATTTGCAACATCTTCTGTATGACAGTCATCACGCCATGAAAAATGTGATTTTTCACCTGCATCTATACCACAATAGTTAGCGTCATAAAAATAAAGTGAATATTGTAAAAGTTTAGCATAGTTATCGAGTCCCAAATCACTGTCAGCCATTGCAGACGGAACAGCTCCTGCAACAGAAGTTACAGCCATAACAGCCGACGTTGCAAAAACTGCCAATTTATTTTTCAATTTACCATTAAACATAATTAATTACTCCTCTCAAAAAAATCTTTCCGAGCTATATTGATATTACAATTATACCATAAAATCTATATAATTTGTTAATAAATTGTGTACAATTATAG
>CAZTUV010000284.1:0-1923 GCA_964616595.1 uncultured Alistipes sp. | reverse complement strand
TGTAAAAACTTGACAAAATAAATATAAAATGATAAAATATCAATAAGAAATCATTATGGAAATTATATAAAAAAAATTGGGCAAATTGTTAAAGAAAGGAAAGGTTACTGATAATATTTTTGAGATAGTTCTATTAAGTGTTTATGCCCAACATAATTCAAAAATAATTATTCAATAACGGAACACATGAATATACAAATATTTGGAACTAAAAAATGTCAGGATACTCGAAAAGCTGAACGTTTTTTTAAAGAAAGAAAAATAAAATATCAGTTGATTGATATGAAAGAAAAAGGTATGAGTAAAGGAGAATTTAATAGTGTCAAGCAATCAATAGGAAATATTGATTCCATGATTAATACAAATTCCAAAGATAAGGATTTACTTATGTTAATAAAGTATCTTTCTGAAAGTGATAAGGAAGAAAAAATTTTTGAAAATCAATCTCTAATAAAAACTCCTGTTGTAAGAAATGGAAAAAAAGTAACTATAGGTTATTGTCCTGACGTATGGAAAGAATGGGAGTAATTTATACATGATTAATAAGCTTTTGAAAGGAGCTAGTATTTATGGGACTTATTCAATCGGCTTTTATGGCAACAAGTTCAGCACTTAGTGATTCATGGAAAGAATTCTTCTATTGTGATGCTTTGCCAGCTAATGTTCTCGTTGTAAAAGGTAAGAAAAAGACAAGTACTTTTTCTGCAAACAGAGGTAACGATAATATTATTACAAATGGTAGTAAGATTGCCGTTAGTGATGGTCAATGTATGGTTATAGTAGACCAAGGACAGGTTGTTGAAGTGTGTGCTGTTCCAGGTGAATACACTTACGATATGTCAACTGAACCAAGTTTATTTGGCGGAAATTTAAGCAAAAACATAAAAGAAACTTTTAAAGTTATAGGTAAGCGTATTTCTTTTGGTGGAGATACCGCACATGACCAGAGAATATATTATTTTAATCTTAAGGAACTTACAGATAACAAATTTGGCACTCAGAACCCTGTCCCTTTTAGAATGACTTATGATGAAATAGGCAGAAGTTTTACTGTTGGGGTCAGATGCAATGGCGTTTATTCTTATAGAATAAATGACCCGTTACTTTTTTATACTAATGTATGTGGTAATATTTCATGTGAATATACTCGCTCTAATATTGACCAGCAATTGAAATCTGAATTTCTTAATGCTCTTAATCCGGCTTTTGCAAGACTTTCTCAGAATGGTCTCAGATATGATGAACTTCCTTTGCATACGGTGGAACTTTCAGCTGCTATGAAAAACGTTCTCTCTCCACAATGGAGCGAAAAAAGAGGTCTTGAGGTTGTTTCAGTAGCAATAAATTCTGTTACAATTTCAAAAGATGATGAAGAAAGAATAAAAAAATTTGAAGATACCGCATGGAACAGAGATGCTTCCAATGCCGCTGCCACTCTTGTCAACGCTCAGGCTAATGCAATGACTTCTGCTGCAAGCAATCCAAACGGCTCTGGTATGGGTTTCTATGGAATGAATATGGCACAACAAGCAGGAGGCTTTAATGCAAATTCACTTTTCCAGATGGGTATGTCTGTTCAAAAACCCTCTAATGTATGGAATTGTTCTTGTGGTGCGGAAAATATTGGCAAATTTTGTATGAATTGTGGATTACCTAAAATTCAAAAATCTGATGTGTGGCAATGTTCTTGCGGTACAGAAAATACTGGCAAATTCTGTGCTGAATGTGGTAAGCCTAAGCCTGATGTTAAGGAAATATGGAAGTGTTCATGTGGTAAAGAAAATACAGGTAAATTCTGTTCAGAATGTGGAAATCAAAAACCCTCTGAAAAAAAGACATTTTCATGTAATACCTGTGGCTGGACTGCACCTGATATAAATAATCTTCCTAAGTTCTGCCCTGAATGTGGAGAACGTATTAAAT
>CAZTUV010000283.1:0-1945 GCA_964616595.1 uncultured Alistipes sp. | reverse complement strand
GATATATATAATTCTCCTGATTCAGAGTACAAATGGAATAATTCAATTTGCTTTGATGGGTTTGCATCTATTCAGGAAAGAAATAAATCACTATTTTCATATAAAGAACTTTTTACTGACTTTGAATCCTCAAACGATATTTTATCATATAACTGCATAACTTTACCTGAATCATTTACTGAAAATAATAATTCCCTGATAAATCAGATAGACTTCTATACTTTTGAAATAAATGGCGAAAATATAAATACTATGGCTGTTCCATATGATAATGACGTTCTTGAAACTCTAAAAATCTATTTTTTGCAATCTGAAACAATATCTTACTCTGAATCATCTCCCGAAATCAAAATAACTTCAAGCAATACAAAATATACAGAAAATATATCATATGAGCAGGATTTTGATAGTACAGAAAGTTACAATTACGAATTTTAGAAAATAAAAATCTTATAGACAAACAAAAGAAAGATATATAAAAATTTCCCCTGAGTACATTATTCAGGGGAAAAATTTTAATCAGCTGCTCTGTCTGAAATTTTTGTCTGTAAGTATTCTTGCAAAAATAAGTCCCAATGGTAATGCTAAAACTATTAACAAAGCTTTAGTCAACCATAAAGCACCTGTTTGTATATCATTCAGAGCCATATAATAAATACCTTTGTACATAAACATTCCAGGAACCATAATTACTATTGAAGGGACTGTAATAGTTATTCGTGGAAAGCCTATTTTTTTCTTAATCGCTGATGCAAGCAAACCTGCACAGAATGCTCCTATAAATGCTGCTACACTTACAGGAATTGATGTGAAATCTATAATTTCAAGACGCAGAGTGTTTGCAATCATTCCTATAATGCCAGCAGTAAACGCCATTTTACGTGGACTGTTGAACATGAGTGAAAATCCATAAACTCCACAAAAACTTGTTAAAAGTCTTAAAACTAACATGAGAATAGGAGATATTTGCATTTCTGTAAATTCTGACGGGTAAAATTTAAATATAGTTGCCGTAATCCAGCCGGTAAGAGTAGCTGTAACTATTATTAATAAAGCATATGTTATACGTTCAAGACCAGAACGCAAATCAAGTTTAGCAAGGTCAAGACCACCGGTTATTAACGGAAATCCTGGTATCACAAAAAGCATTGAACATATATATCCCGCCTGATGTACACTGGAAACACCTAATATAATTTCTGCAAGATTCAAAAGAAGAACATATACACAACAGGCTGATGCAACTCCAATACTTACATTGGCAATAAGTGTTATATGTTTTTCAAGAAGAAGTTTCCTTATAAAATTGCCGACTCCTGCTCCAAAAAATGCACAAATCATTTCAACTATTCCTCCACCCAGCAGAAATGTGAATGCACAACACGCCAATGCCGAAGCAAGTCCTAAATTCCAGGCTTTGTAGTTTGGAGGAAGTTTTTGAATCTTGTCAAGTATCTGATGAAATTGTTCAACAGAATATTTTCCTGCTTTCTGCTGAAAACTATCTGTAAGATTTTCAAGATAATCAAGACGGTCAGTATTAACACCAGTTGTATTAATTGATAAAGCATTAGTGTAAGTTTCACCATTTTCAATGCAGGTATAAGCAATGGCAAGAAGTCCTATATCAGCTGTGCAGGTTATTCCCAATGCACGTGAAACTTTATTCATTGAAGCTCTTACTCGCCATGCCCCAGTACCTACTGATAACATCATTAATCCTATACGTCCTACCAATGTGGCTTTTTCCTTTAATGATGCGTTAATTGCCGGAGTATTATTTTCACTTTCAATAATTTCATGCCATGCGATTGGCATATGCTGTTTTCTGAATTGACTCATTTAAGTACACCTCATAGTAATTTTATCATAATTAAATTATATCATTTCTATTTCCTAAAATCAATTGACAATACAAAAATATCCTTACTCAAAAAATATATAT
>CAZTUV010000282.1:0-1958 GCA_964616595.1 uncultured Alistipes sp. | reverse complement strand
GTTTATATATATCTTATACTATATCATGGTCGATAACCTTTGTTACTGAACTTATTATTTTTATAGTTTTATTAAGGAAAATCCGTAAAAAGTCGACAGTCTGAAATAAAAAATCCGTTGCGAAAATAATCACAGCGGATTTTTGGTATTCAGGCAGTTTCACCATTAGCTATTTTTTCGGCTAATTCATTGAGATATACCCATCGTTCCATTTTTTCGGATAATTGATTTTCAAGACACTCTTTTTTATCTGAAAGTTCTTGTAATTTTATATAATCAGATGAACTTGCAAGGATTTCTTTTTCGGTTTCTGTAATCTGACTTTCAAGACAAGCTATATCATCATCAATAGTTTCAAATTCTCTTTGTTCTTTGAATGAAAATTTAAGTTTTTTCTTACCTGTATATGTACGTTCTTTTTTGGGAGATTGTTTTTCAGATTTTTGCAATTGTGATGTTTCTTTTATTTTGTTGAAATAATCAGTATAGTTACCATTATAACGGTTTATAATACCATTTCCTTTCAGTTCCCATATTTCAGATGACATTTTGTCAAGAAAGTATCTGTCATGGGAAATAGCGATAACAGCTCCATCAAAGTTATTCAGATAATCTTCCAAAATAGTAAGTGTAGTAATATCAAGGTCATTAGTAGGTTCGTCAAGCAACAGAATATTTGGGGAAGTCATAAGTACTTTAAGAAGATATAGTCTTTTTCGTTCTCCGCCGGAAAGTTTTTCTATTCTGTTCCATTGGAGTTCAGATGTAAAAAGGAATCTTTCAAGCATTTTTGATGCTGTTATAATGCCGTCTGGTGTATGTATATTTTCAGCAGTTTCACGTATATAGTCTATAACTCTCATTGATAAGTCCATATTTTCACATTCTTGGGAGAAGTATCCTATTTGTACGGTATCGCCGATTTCTATTGAACCATTATCGGGAAGTAAGTCACCAGTTAACATTTTTATAAGGGTACTTTTTCCCGCACCATTGTGACCAACTATTCCTATTCTTGCGTTCCTTGGAATAATACATGAAAAATTTTCTATAAGTTTGTTATTATTGATTGATTTTGAAATATTTTCAATTTCAATAGTTTTTTTACCAAGTCGTGATGAAATTGATTGTAGCTGTAATTTTTCAGTTTCAACAGGTTTTTCTCTGTTTTCGAGAGCGTGAAAGCGTTCAATTCTGTCTTTAGATTTAGTACCTCTTGCACGAACTCCACGTCTTATCCATGCAAGTTCCTGACGATAAATAGTTTTATTACGACGTTCTTTAGCTTCTTCATCGGCTTCACGCTGAGCTTTTTGTTCAAGATATGTACTGTAATTTCCGTTGTATTCAAAAAGATTTCCCTTATCCACTTCGACTATTTTTTGTGTTATGCTGTTAAGGAAATATCTGTCATGAGTAACCATGACTATTGCACCACGATATTTTTTCAGTTGTTGTTCAAGAAGTTGTACAGTTTCATTGTCGATATGGTTAGTAGGTTCGTCAATCAAAAGTATGTCGCTTGGTTGTATGAGTGCAGTTGCAATACCTGCACGTCTTTTTTCGCCACCTGACAAAGTACTTATATCACGGGTATAATCTTCAATACCGAGTTTGCCGAGAATGGATTTTGCTTCAAATTCCTTTGCTTCTTTAAGGTCTGACGGAAGATATTTCATAACCTGTTCAAGAACAGTGCCATAATTATCGAATTCAGGTATTTGTGGAAGATAGGAAATTCTTATACCATTTGTACGGATAATTTCTCCGTTATCGGGTTCTTCTTTGCCTGCCAGTATTTTTAGCAACGTGGATTTTCCAGTACCATTTATACCGATGATTCCTACTTTATCTCCTTCGTTGAGAAAGAATGAAACATTATTCAAAACTTTTCTTTCCATATATGTTTTAGAAATATTTTGTGCTGATAGTAATATCATTTTATGCTCCTTATAACT
>CAZTUV010000281.1:0-1993 GCA_964616595.1 uncultured Alistipes sp. | reverse complement strand
GAATAAATATTATTATTTAATTATATATTATAACTTTGAGGAGGACAACCATATGAAAAAAATGAACAGCATCAATGAAACTGCTAAGCTCTGCAAGGAAAACGACATCGGAATCAGCAGAAATCACATTATTCAGCTTGCAAAAAGCGGTGCTATTCCAAGTGTTCAGGTAGGTCAGAAAACACTGATAAACTGGGACGGACTTATGAATTATCTCGATACCAATACCATAGTCCCCGAAAAACAGCAGTCGGGAATACGCAGAATTTCTGAATAACAACAATCGGGAGCGTTTGAAACAGCGTTCCTGAAATTTCTAACAAAGGAGAATAATAATGGCTACAATCAAAAAACACGTTTCAAAGACTGGAAAAGTCACATACTATATCAGGACTTACAACGGCTATGACAGCAAGGGCAAGCAAATCGAGCGTTCGATGACGTGGAAACCGCCCGAAAATATGACCACCAAGCAGATTGAAAAAGAACTACAGCGACAAGCAGTTATGTTCGAGGAATCTGTTAAGAAAGGGTCTTGCTTTGACAGCGACACACGATTTGCCGAATACGCTGAAATATGGCTTGAAAACAACAAACCCATACTCGCTCCCAAAACATACGAACGCTACAAGGCACTTTTAAAGAATATCAATACAGCTATCGGTGAAATCAAGCTTGTAAAGTTACAGTCTCATCATTTACAGGAATTTTACAACAATCTTCGTGAAAACGGCATAAAACAGGTCGGTTCTTACGCTGTGGCTATCAACCTCAGAAGTATAATGAAACAGCAAAAACTCACTCAGAAAAAACTTGCCGAACTCGCAGGAGTATCGTCCACAACCATAAGTTCGGCTTGTAAAGAAAACAGTCACATAAGCATTGAATCCGCCGAAAAAATATCTGATGCCCTGAAAATGCCCCACACAAAAGTCTTTCAGATACAAAAGGAAACAGGCAGTTTTTCGCCAAAAACAATACTTCATCATCACAGACTGATAAGTTCAATACTTGCACAGGCTACAAGAGACAGACTTGTACCATTCAACGTCGCTGACAAGAACTATATTAAAGCCCCCAAACTTGAACACTCAGAAGCGGATTTTCTCGATGATGAGCAGGTCAGACACGTCCTTGAACTACTCGACAAAGAGCATATAAAGTGGAAAACTGCTATGTACCTGCTTATATTCAGCGGTATACGCCGTGGTGAACTTATGGGACTTGAATGGTCCGATATAGACTTTGAAAACCGTGTTATACATATCAGGAGGACAAGCCAGTATGTTCAGCACATGGGTATTATAACAAAATCCCCAAAAAACGAAACTTCCTATCGTACTGTCAAGCTTTCAGCAATGATGTTTGACCTGCTCCGTGATTATCAGCAATACTGGCAGAAATTGCGTAACGACCTTGACGACCGCTGGCATTATTTCATAGAAATAACTCTTGCTGATGGCAGTAAGAAATCAGTCCGCAATGACCGACTTTTTATCAAAGACGATTCCACTCCGATGAATCCCGACAGTCTAACCGACTGGACAAGCAAATTCGTCAAGCGTAATCATCTTCCGCACTTCTCTCCACACTCTCTTAGACATACTCACGCTACACTTCTTATCGCCGAAGGTGTTTCCATTCCTACCGTTTCACGCCGTCTCGGACATTCTTCAATCGCCACAACAAGCAAAATTTATGTTCACGCTATACAATCCGCTGATGAGATAGCTTCTGACATCATTGACGATAAGCTCAACCCCAAAACAAATACAAAAAACAATCATAATGCCTGATAATAAGAATAAGCTCCCGATAAAATTGGAGCTTATTTTTTACATTTAAAATTTTTATTAGCAATATGAATTAAAATAAAGAACGAATCAAACTAACAATGTTTTTAACAAGTGTTTTATATGTTTTTCCATATTCTAAAAAATATTTAATTATCATTATGCCAAAATATGATATTACTTGAATTGGTAAACTCATC
>CAZTUV010000280.1:0-2004 GCA_964616595.1 uncultured Alistipes sp. | reverse complement strand
TAAATACTCTTAGTGACAGAGGAATAAATAATATAAAAAATAATCTTGAAATAATAAACGATTATTGCACTTCTAACAATGTTAACTTTATTTTCACTGTTGCACCAAATAAAAATTCGATATATCCAGAATATATGCCTTCAAATTACTGCCCTACCAATAATGAGGACAACTATCAAAGACTTTTTGAAATATTAGATGAAAACTTTCCGTATTGCGATATGAAAGAAGTTTTCCTTAATACTGATTCAAACATTCCTCTGTATCATAAAGAAGACACTCATTGGAACAACTTAGGGGCTTATGCTGTTCATGCACGCCTCATGGAAATGCTTAATAAAGAAATTTGTCCGTCAGGTAACTGGACTATTCGCAATGACCGTAAAAGCGATTTGGCAGAAATGATTTATCCGACTTCTAAGGGCAATGATACACAAATTTATAGTGATTATAATTTTCAGTATCAATATTTGGGAAGATTTACAAGTTTTGATGATACTTCAATCCGGACTTCTTGTGAAGGTAAAACCGGTAATTTACTTATGTTCAGGGATTCTTTTGGTGAAGCTATACTGCCATTTATTGCTGAATGTTTTGGTACTGCCGAATTTTCAAGAACAGTTCCCTATCGTCTTGACAGCATCGATAATGGAAATATTGATAGTGTTATACTCGAAATAGTAGAACGCAATATTCCGGATTTGCAGAAATATGCTCCATTGATGCCTGCTCCTGCTGTAAATAGTTTAAATATTAAAAATCTTACAGTCTGTTCCGACGTTACCATTAAACAAGAAGAAAACGGAAACTATCTTCATATATTCGGTGAACTTAGTAACGATTTCTTTACTTGTGACAATACAAAAATATACGTTACTGCAAATGGAATCACTTATAGAGCTTTTAATGCATTTGAAGATAAGTTGCTTAACCGTGAAGGAGAATCAAGTGATAATGGATTTTCGTTATATATTCCAGCTGATTCCAATATTACTACTGATAACATAACCATTATATCTATAAATGATGACGGAACAGCAATTTCTTCACAATAACCCTGCCCTAAAAATATTTCCGCCTGTACTAAACGAAAGGATTTTTATTTATGAAAAAAACAAAAGTATCTGTAATTACTCCGGTTCTTTTAATGAGTGCTGCTGTCCTGCCCCTACATAACGCTTATGCTGAAAATTCTTCAGTATATGAACATTTCAATGAAAATGATGTAAACGGCACAATTACAGTTAAAATTCCTGAAGATACAACTGCTAATATAAAAATAACTTTTACATCACCGGAAGTTACAGATGAACCATACTATATTGTTAATTTAAATGGCGGAAAAACACAATCATTTGATATAGAGGGAAGAGACAATACAACTGATGATTACAGAAATTATACATTAAATGCAAGCATTACAGATAATTCAAATAATACTATAACTTATGTCGATACATTTACCGTTCCTGACGGAAACGATAATCCGGACAGTTTTATTAATCTTGAATATATTTTTTCAGTCGATTACAGTGATTCTTCTGATTCATGGAAAATCTCTTCAGAAACTGAAACACAAAAAAATATAACATTATATTTCAATGCCAATAACTTAGGTGATATCAATTCAGATGGTATAATTGATGCCGTTGATGCTTCATTAGTACTTAATGAATATGCTTTAATATCAACTGAAGAAAAAACTACTTTTACTGAAAACCAGAATATTTCCGCTGATGTGAATAAAGATGGTATAATCGATGCTGTCGATGTCTCAAAAATACTAAATTATTATGCCGAATCTTCTACTGATGGTAACCCTTCATGGGAAGAAAATACAAATGTTTCCACAACTATACCAACTTCTACTACTTCAAATACTGTAACTACCACTACTGTCACGACTGCTGTTCCATCAGATATTGACTATTCATCATATATGGAATCAATCCGGATTCTGCAAACTCAGGCTGATATTATGGAATTTCATAATTATTATATATC
>CAZTUV010000279.1:0-2015 GCA_964616595.1 uncultured Alistipes sp. | reverse complement strand
ATTATTGTCGCAATGCTTTTCTATGGAAAAATGATGGGAAAAACATTGCAAGAGAAAATGATAAAATATCAGGAATCTCTTGATAATATGAATAGCGAAGCTGTTGAATATGTTCGAGGCATTTCTGTTGTAAAAGCATTCCAGCAATCTGTTTTTTCTCTTGCTAATTTTAAGAAGTCTATTGAAGATTATAAAAAATGGACATTGGATTTTACATATGAAATGAAAATCCCAGAAATTGGATATACTTGTAGCATCAATGGTGCTTATATATTTCTGATTCCATTATTTATTCTTCTTGTGACGGATGCAGTCAATCCTTCTAATCTTCTGTTAAATCTTATATTTTATATTATTTTAAGCCCATATCTTGTGGTAATGTTTGCAAAGATCATGTCTGCTGGTGAATCAACATTTTCTGCGATGAATGGTTCTATCAAGGTAAATGAAATCATCACTGCATCAAAACCGGAATATGGGAATGAGAAAATGAGCAGCAATGAATCCTTGGATATCATGCTCAAAGATGTAAGTTTTTCTTATCCTGGAAGTGAAGAAAAGGCAACAGATCATGTTTCATTAACATTAATGCATGGTAAGAGAACTGCATTTGTGGGCAGTTCTGGTAGTGGTAAATCCACAATTGCTTCTTTGATTGCAAGATTTTACGAACCAGATGCCGGAGAAATATACATTGGTGGAAAGAATATAAAGACGCTAAGTGCTTCACAGTTGAATGACAGCATATCCGTTGTATTCCAGCAAAGTCACCTCATCAAAGGTACGATCCGTGAAAATATCGTAATGGGCTGCCATAATGTTTCAAATGAACAGATAAACGAAGCAATTGTAAAAGCACAATGCACAGAAATTATAGACAAGCTGCCGCATGGACTTGACACGATGATAGGCAGTGAAGGGGTGCACTTGTCTGGCGGCGAAGTACAACGTGTTGCAATTGCAAGAGCGATTCTCAAGGATTCGCCAATTATTTTGCTCGATGAAGCTACTTCTTTTTCTGATCCGGACAATGAAATAAGAATCAATGAAGCTATTAAAGAACTGACAAAGGACAAAACAGTGATTATGATTGCACATAGACTGACAACTGTGAAAGATGTGGATATGATAGTTGTCATGGATGGTGGCAAGGCAGTAGAAGTTGGTAACCACGAACAGCTCTTAAGCAAGAACGGTGTATACAGCAAAATGTGGAAGATGTATAATAGCACAGCTGATTGGAAGATAAGTGGGGTGAGCCGGTCATGAAAAAATTTTTTATGAAAAAATTCGCACTGAGTGAAAAAGGTGCGTCTGATCTGATCGGAGCAATCATAAGTTGTTCTTTGAATGATATTGCTCTGATGCTTCCTATGATAATATTTTACAAATTTTTGGGCGAGGCTTTAGATTTGCTTGATGGCAAAGAACTGGATTTGAATCTTGTTCTGTATATTGTACTCTGCCTTGGAGCAACAGCCATTCTTGCAATTGCATTTGACTTTAGATATCGTTCTACCATGATAGCATCCTATAAGGAAAGTGCAAATCTAAGAATTAGAATTGCAGAAAGACTGCGGAAATTGCCACTTTCCTTTTTTGCAAAAAAAGACCTGAGTGACCTTACTACTACCATAATGACAGACTGTACAGGAATAGAAACTGCATTCAGCCACTATATTCCACAGTTAATCGGTGCTGTTTTTTCATTTATTATTGTATCCATTGGACTGTTTTTCCTTGATGTAAAAATGGCATTGGCTGCAATATGGGTAGTACCGATTGCGTTCCTGCTAATTATATTAAGTTTTTCTGTACAGAATCGTTATAACAAACGGTTGCTCAATGCAAAATTGGAACTTTCAAATAATATCCAAGAATGCATAGAAGCAATACAGGATATTCAATCAAATAATTGCTGCGATGAATATAGCAAAAAATTATTTGGAAAAATAAGCAATGTTGAGAAGAACTCCGTCGGAGGCATATGCGTACACTTAAGCGGAACAAGAAAA
>CAZTUV010000278.1:0-2035 GCA_964616595.1 uncultured Alistipes sp. | reverse complement strand
AATCAGGAGGGCCAACTTGTGCAATAAATGCTTCACTGGTAGGAGTTTTCAGAGAATCTTTAAAAGAACCCTCAATAGATGCTATATTTGGTTCGATAAACGGTATAGAAGGTATTATTGATAATCATCTTGTTGACCTTAAATCAATGATTACCAGCAATGATGAAATTGAACTTCTTAAACAAACTCCATCAACAGTACTTGGTTCATGTCGTTACAAGCTTCCTAACTGGCGTGACAATGAAGAAGTTTATGAAAAAATCGTCAATACACTTAAACAGCGTAATATAGAAGCGTTTTTCTATATAGGCGGTAACGATTCAATGGACACTGTAAATAAATTATCTGAATACTTTGAAACAATAAATCTGGATATTAAAGTAATAGGTATTCCAAAGACTATCGATAATGATTTATGTATTACAGACCATACACCAGGATTTGGCTCGGCTGCAAAATATGTTGCCACTACAATGCATGAAATTACAAGAGATAGTACGGTTTATAGTATGCCTTCTGTAACTGTTATTGAAGTAATGGGTCGTCATGCCGGCTGGCTTACAGCGTCAAGTGCAGTGCTTCATGCAATGGGTGAAACAGCTCCGCATCTTGTATATGTGCCTGAAACTGATTTTTCACTTGAAAGTTTCCTTAATGATATAAGACAGGAAATGTCAAAACATAAGGCTGTAATAGTCGCAGTATCCGAGGGAATAGAAGTTCCTGATGGTGTTCAGTCTGGTGTAGTTGATAATTTTGGACATAAGTATCTTTCTGGTATCGGAAAATATCTTGAAGATATTATACGTACTGAAATTGGTTGTAAAGTTCGTTCGGTTGAACTTAATGTTATGCAGAGATGTTCTTCGCATCTTGCGTCAAAGACTGATATTGATGAGGCTGAATCTATCGGTGCAGAGGGTGTAAAATGTGCTTTAAGCGGTCAGACGGGTAAGGTTATGGTGTTCAGACGTGTTTGTGATATGCCATATACCGTTGTTATTGATACTGCCGATGCTTGCGAAATAGCAAATAATGAAAAGAAACTGCCGGCAGAATACATAAATTCAGCCGGAAATAATATAAGGGATTGTGCATTATCATATTTCTTGCCACTTATACAAGGCGAACTTAATCCTATTATGTCACAAGGTATTCCAAAACACTTTGCTATTCATGAATCCGTGCTTAAATAACAACGAAAAAAACTGGTTAAGATATTATATAGGAGATGTTTCCGGAAATGATAGTTTCTGGTCAGAACCTAAAGCATATCTGGTACTTAATTCTATGTTTTATGATGGAATAGAAACAGAAAAATTGCGTGCATCTGAAGGTAAATTCCTTAATCCTGCAATTCTTGATGATGTTAATAGATTGCTTGATTTTTATGATAATATGTTTTCTGCATTTAAAAAATGTCATTCTCAAAAAGATATTATTACTTATCGTGTGGAAAGATATAACGATTTTCTGCCTATAAAAAATTTAAATCATACAATTTCATTTACATCAACATCGATTAATGGTTTTCTTGATACTTATTGTGACAGGAAAAAAATTACATTAATTAAGTTTTTTATTCCCGAAAATATATCATGCATCAATCTTGCAGAAACGCTTGATTTTTACGCAAAGCCAGAAGAATCAGAAATATTATTGCCACCGTTTATGTGCGTTGATTTATCGGAAAATGTTCTGACAGAAGAAGAATTGTTAATAGTTGATTCTGACGGTTATCCTCCTGAAAATAGTTATATGGCTGTATGCAGATGCTGGGGGAATAATATAAAACAACGCACCAGAAGTCTTGATATAAATGGTGCAAAAGCTGGTCAGAATATATATAATGCTCTTAATAATAACGAAAATCCCAATCCAAATGATATAGAAATTTATACATACTGGAAAAAGGATTTCATTAAATTATATATGAATTGATATTATTTGAGGTATAATAGAAATATATGTCATATTTCTATTCAGCCTGTCCAAAAACCCCGATATCAGATTTGACATCGGGGTTAAAAATTTA
>CAZTUV010000277.1:0-2055 GCA_964616595.1 uncultured Alistipes sp. | reverse complement strand
GTATTAAAGAGTATGGCAAAACTGTAGAAGATCCTTATAGTGATATGAAAAATAACAAAAATATACAATAATACTAACTCGTTAGCTATGATTTTACTCTGTTCTGCATTAAGAGGAGGGAAACATAATAAATTTTGAATCATTACCTGATAACATGGAATCACAAAAATTAGAAGATTATTTTATTAATTTGCGTCATCAAAAAGATGAGTTTTCTTGTGAAGGTATATGTAACAACTTAGAAAACATATATGAATTATCCATAAGATATTGGCATACATATAAAGTTATGAGTACCGATCTTAAAAAAGAAATATCGACTTATTTAATAAATAAAACTAATTATGAATCATATACCATTATGGATATAGTAACAGCAATTATCCCACTGTTAGGTCTCCAAGAGGTATAGAATAGGATTTTAAGCGATAAACCTAAAATTCAAAATAAATGTGTTATTTCTTTAATAAATGATGCTATTGATGATTATGGATTAAATGTTGAAGACCTCTATAGTAGACCTGTTCTAAAACCTTAATTTGTAGAGTACTGAAGATTATAAATTGCACAGATAAGAGAAGCACGCAAAGCAAATCTGCGGCGTTTATTTCTGTAACGGGAAGAAAGAATACGGAAACGTTTTATATAACGATTAATGTGTTCAATAAAAATTCTTCGTCTTGACAAATCAGCATTGAAAGCTTTTTCAACGTCATTAAGTCTGTGATTTTTAGCAGATTTTACAGGAGTCAGACTGCTGAAATGCATATTGGAAATCCCCTGATAACCACTGTCAGCTATTATAAAAACATCTTCAGTAATAAAAAGTCTGCTTTCCTTGAAAAGTCTGAAATCATGTTTATTTCCGCCTGAAACTGTTATTTTCAGAATATCTTTTTTCTTTCCTGAATAATATTTTTTCTGTTTTTTTAAGGGCGTTCAATCTCAACTTCCGTTGCGTCAACAACTATAATTTCTATTGATGTATCTTCGAGTAACTTTTTTCTATGGCAGATGGAATGTTTTATTTTTTATCAGCGTATCCTCTTCCCATTTTATAGCGTATAATATACAGTACTTTTATTTGTTCCGTAATCAAACGCTATATTGTCCATCGTTCGGTACTCACGGTAATACTGAAGCATTAATCCAGTATACTCAGTACCGATGGTCTTCCGCCTTTTATGCGTTTACATCTGTCTGCTTTTTCAAGTATTTCAAGCATTTTATCAAATGTTGCTTTATTTATTCCAAAATATTTCTGATAATCTTTTTCTTTTAACTTCTCTATTCTTTTCTGATTGTCCATTTTTCATCACCGTTACTATTTTACCACTCTTTTATTTTTCAATGGTTTTAGAACAAGTCCATTGTATAGCTGAAGCAGACGAAGAAGCGACTAACGTTTTACAAAATATGCTTATTACTCAAAAGAATACAAAAACAATTGAAAAAATGGAAGAAAAACAGGTTGAATTTGGCGAATTATAGACCACTTTTTAAATTTTCTGAAAATAATGTAACAATAATGTAAAAATTTACATACAACCAAAAAAACAGGCAATTTCCACACGAGGAAAAAGCCTGTTTTTCTGATATAATCGTTGGAGCTGATGATCGGATTTGAACCGACGACCTACGCCTTACCAAGGCGTTGCGCTACCGACTGTGCCACATCAGCAACAAGTAATATTATATACTGTTTTCGTCAAAAAGTCAATAGTGGAAAATATAATAATGTAATTTTTTTGCAAACTTAGTGGGAATGTTCAATAAAATAGAATAGCTGATTGAAAATATTGTTACCATTTTACCATCTGCTTTAACTGCTGATTATCATAATTTTTATTTTTTATCAATACTTTTTCAGACAAATTCCTTATCTGACTTTTTGCCATAAAATTTTTTCTGATAAATCAAAACGGTGTATTCTCCTACTTTATTTTCGCTCATGGCAACACCGCACAGAAATTGTACGGTTCTACCTTAACCTTAGTAAACGTAACACAAAAATTTTGCGTATCGACTTTATATTCAATTTTATCTTTTATATTA
>CAZTUV010000276.1:0-2090 GCA_964616595.1 uncultured Alistipes sp. | reverse complement strand
CTTGATATTCTATAACCTACTTCTACTTGTACTTGGATATTTATATCTTTCTCTTTGTTTGGAAAGTTTTTTAAAAAAATTATTTGTAATATCGTTTCAGACCAATAACTTTACCGAGTATTTCGACTTCTTTCAGGATAATTGGTTGCATTGAATCATTTTCCGGCTGTAAACGATATTCATCATTTTCCTTGTAAAAACGTTTTACAGTTGCCTCGTCATGATTTATAAGTGCTACAACTATATCGCCGTTTTCAGCATAAGGAACTTTTTTTACAATAACTATATCACCATCAAAGATTCCGGCATCAATCATGCTGTCGCCACGTATTTTAAGGGCAAATAGTTCATTAGGGTTTGCTTCTGCATCTTCAAAGCCAACATATCCCATAATATCTTCAATTGCAGTAATCGGCATACCGGCTGTAACCGTTCCCATAACAGGAACAGAAATTATATTACTGTTTGGCAGTCTGATTGAACGGTTAGTATTTCCATTTTTTTCAATAAGACCTTTATTTATAAGGTTTCCTATGTAACGATGTGCCGTTGATGTTGACTTAAAACCCATAGCGTCCATTATTTCCCTGACCGACGGCGAAACACCATTACTAAGACGATTTTTTATATAGTCAAATACTGCCGTTTCCTTGTCTTTGGACATATTAATCCTCCTCTTTTAATTTTGCGAGTATCATCTTAGCAATTTTATAAGCATCACCGCAGCCAAGAGTGATTATAAGGTCACCTGACTGAGCATTTTCGCATATATAATCACATATCTGACTAAAATTGAAATATTTTCTTTCATCTGTCCATTCTTCTGTTTCGTCTTGTGGAAACCATATGCAATCAGGAATTTTTTCAGCAAGATGTCTTGTAAATATTCCAAAAGTATTTTTTTCACGACTTCCAAAGATATCAGTTAAAACAGCTTTATCAGGAATCTGAAGAACTCTTGCAAAATCATCAAGCAGAATTTTGGTTCTCGAAAAAGTAAAAGGCTGAAAAACTGCCCATACCTTATTGAATCCCATTCCCATAGCTGAAGTGAGTGTTGCTTCAAGTTCGGTTGGGTGGTGTGCGTAATCATCAACAACGGTTATACCTTTTTCACAGCCGAGTTTTTCAAAGCGTCTTTTTGCTCCTCTGAAATCCGCTAAACCTTTTTTACAGTCCTCTGGAGATATGCCAAGTTGATTTGCAACAGCTATGGAAGCTAAAGCATTAAGGATATTATGTTTTCCGGCAACATAAAGTTTTATTGTAACAATATATTCATGTTTGTAATATACGTCAAAAAGTGTTTCAATGCCGGATATTTCTTTTATATCGGCATACCAGTCATTTTTATCAGAAAGTCCAAAAGTAGTTATTTTTTTATCAAGACCTTCAACAGCTCTGAGAGTATTTTCATCATCTCCGTTTACAATCAGACATTCAGAAGTCTTTTCGGCAAATTTCCTGAACGACTTTATAACGTTTTCAAGAGTGCCAAAATAATCAAGATGGTCAGCATCGATATTAAGTATAACTGAAATATCTGGTGCAAGTTTAAGGAAATGGTCTTCAAATTCACATGATTCACAGACGAGAATATCACTTTTTCCTGCAATTCCGCTGCCACCTATACATGGAAGTTTTCCGCCTATATAAGCTGAAAGGTCAATCCCTGCCGTATAAAGAATTTGTGTAACCATTGATGTGGCAGTAGTTTTCCCATGAGTACCAGAAATACACACAGCATTATTGTACCAGTTTGTAACGATACCAAGTAATTCAGCTCTTTCAAGAACTGGTACACCACTTTGTTTTGCAGCCATAAGTTCAGGATTGTCCTCCATAATTGCAGCTGTATGTACAATCAGGTCAGCTCCCCTGATGTTTTCAGAACGTTGTCCTATAAATACTTCAATTCCCATTTTTCTCACAGCATCAAGGGTTTCAGTTTCATTATTATCTGAACCCGTAAGAAAATATCCTTGTGAATGAAGTATCTGAGCCAGCGGGTACATTCCTGAACCACCTATGCCTATAAAATGAATGTGTTTTTTATTTTTTAAAATATTAATATCCAAAATGTATCACCT
>CAZTUV010000275.1:0-2109 GCA_964616595.1 uncultured Alistipes sp. | reverse complement strand
GTTGTCAAGAGGGTAATTATGGACTTATAGGCAGTATCTCCGATTTTACGGAGGTTTTTTTATGTCAAAAAATAGCTTAGAGGGGAAAAAAGTATCTATTTCCCAACTGAAAACTGGAAAAATATGGACTAATTGGTTGTGGCATACTACTAAGGATGGTAAGCAGACCAAACGCCCATTATCCAAAGTTAACGACCCCACCACATGGATTACATTTGAGGAGGCGTATAACAATACATGGAACTCTGGCAAGGGTGTTGGCATTATGTTTGCTAAGAACGGTACAGGATTAGCCTTATGTGGCATTGATATTGATGCTCATCATGTTGCTACCAATCCACTCTCAGCCGAAATCCTTGCTATGTTTAGTGATACTTACATAGAGCAGTCTCCCTCAGGTAAGGGTTATCACATATTATTCTTTGCTCAGCTCAGCAAGTTACCAAGAGAACAGGATTACAAGAACCGTTACCAACAAAAGAACTCTGAACTTGATGTTGAATGTTACATCAGCGGAATGACTAATCGATACTTCACGTTTACAGGCAATCAGACATCAGAGAGCGACCTTGTAACCGACAAAACAGACACATTACTTGAATTTCTAAATAAATACATGAGAAAATCCCCTTTCTCTGTGAGTTTTGATACTCAATTAAAACTCACAGAGAAGAGAAAAGATACTGCTATTGATGTGGCACAACGCCTTGAAATTGCAATGAATGCCCATAACGGCGAGTTATTTGCCACTTTGTACAGTGGCGATACAAGTGCTTATAACAGCACCTCAGAAGCCGTACAAGCCTTTGTAGATATGCTTGTGTTCTATTTCGGAAACGGCGGTGAGAGCCTTGTAAAAGATGTTTATATGCGTTCAGGCTTAGCCGTAGGAAAATGGGCAGAGCGTGATACAATCATCAATTCAACCATTGCTAACGCCTTTCAGAGAGTTTCAGACCGCTATAATCCTAATTCTGCAACAAAGAAACTCACAGAGAAGAGAGGAGATTATTCTTCAAAAAAGAAGCCACCACTTGAAAACTATGAACAATTCGCAGAGTTTATTGAAAAGTGCGGATATTCAATAAAATACAATCAGATTACACATAATTTTGAGTTTTATGGTTTCGACGAGAATGAAAGCCAGGAACATTTAGCAGAGAATGTACCTCAGATACTGGTTGATGAACTGAAGACACAATACAGCAAGGTTAATATCCAAACCGTCATGAACTACATAACCCGATATGCAACAAGGCATAAATTCAATCCCGTTCTGAGTGCCATTCAGTCAGTAAAATGGGATGGTGTAGACCGTGTTAATCAAATCTATGATATATTCAAAATTCCGACTGATACAGAAGAGGGTAAATATAGCCGTATATTCATACTCAAATGGCTGAAACAAAGTGTTTGCGGACTATTCAACGTCATTGACAATCCGTTTTCGTTGGATATTATCCTTACTTTTCAGGGACCGCAAGGCATAGGCAAGACACGTTTCTTTGAAATGCTGGCTTTAAGTTCTAAATTTTTTGGAGAGGGTATCTGCCTTGACCCACGTGACAAGGACAGCATAATGCAGGCTACGAGCAAATGGATAAGCGAATTAGGCGAGATAGGCTCTACAATGCGTAAGGATATGGATAGCGTAAAAGCGTTCCTCTCGAAGTCTACAGACGAATACAGAACGCCTTACGGCAAGGCAAGTCTGCATTATCCCCGTATGACTTCATTTGTCGGTACGGTCAATGATGACCAGTTCCTGATTGACCAGACGGGCAATAGACGTTTCGTAACAATTCCTCTTGCTCCTGACCTCGTAATTGATTATAGCACTCAGATTAAGCCATTCAATGCGTTACAGCTTTGGTCTCAGATATACGAACTTGTCAAAAACGAGGACAAGGCAAGCTGTTTCAGGCTGTCAGAAGATGAGAAACGCTATCTTGAAAAACGTAACTCCGCATTTGTTAAGCCAATGAAAGCCGAATGTGAAGTGCTTGACATACTGGAAGAACAGCAGACACAGGAGCAAGGCTACATCTGCACTACCAGAGAAATGACCGTTACAGAGTTTATCCAAAAGCACAATCTGAGATATGATGC
>CAZTUV010000274.1:0-2114 GCA_964616595.1 uncultured Alistipes sp. | reverse complement strand
TTTTCACGGTTCACTGGTCTGAATCAATATCAGAACGCTTTGACAGCAAAGCATTCAAGAAAGACAACGAGAAACTCTATTCAGAGTATCTCAAAGAAACTACTACAAAGAGGTTTTCGATAACATGAAAACGCAGACTTTATACGCAATAGCAGCAAATGCAGGACTTGTTGAACATGGCAACAAAGAAGATGCGTTTCATCAGATTGTCTACGGTGTAACTGGAAAAATTTCTGTGAAAGACTTGACTAACCATGAAATGAAACTTGTCGAAAACGAAATCAGAAGTCGCATCAGCGAAAGTGTTTCCAGCAACAAAATCAAAAATCAGGAATCAATTGCAGGCACGATGTCACCGGCACAGCAATCGTTGGCGTGGAGACTTATGTATCAAATACAAGGATATGACATCGAAATTTCTGACAAGTCGGTCGGTGCAAGGCTCGCTGGAGCTGTCAGAAAAATACTGAAAATCTCTGCATCAGACACTGAACCTCTAAAGTGGGTTGACGCTGAGAACGGAACTCGGCTCATCGTGGCACTTAAGCGTTATGTGAAAAGTGCTGAAAAAAAGTACAAGAAACAAGTTAGTTAAATACAAAATATAGTATAGTTGGTTTTTAGAATCAACTATACTGTATTTTTCAGGAGGGGTATTTTTGGAGATTGAAAAAATTACTCTCGAAAAACTTTCAGCTGAGCAGAAAGAACTCGCTGAAATAGTCGGAATTGAGGCTTATCGCAAACTTGTAACGAATTACGGTGGAATGAACATTTATATACATAAACTTGAAACTATTCTGAGAGAGTCTAGAAACATCGAAATATGCAATGCTTTCAACGGATTCAATTATCGTGAACTTGCAAAAAAGTATAATTTATCTGAAAAAACTGTCCGTGAAATCATATCAGGCAGAGACGCCGAACCTCTCGACGGACAGATAAGCTTTTTCTGAAAATTTATTGAAATACGTGAAAAGACACAGCCAAAATTATGTGCTATACTGGTATTGAAAAATATTGGTATAGCACTTTTTAGGCGGTGAAATCATGGAAATGAACTACATAATTGAAATTTTACTTACAGCAGGAATCGGCGTTGTTACGTTCTTTTTAAAGCGTACAATCGACGAATTAGACACGTGTAAAAAAAGTATTGCACAAATCAAGGAAGACTACATCACAAAAGAGGATTTTTTTCGTGAGCAAAATGAAAACAGACGAAAATTAGACAGAATTATGGATATACTTCTTGAAGTGAAGGGAGAAATCGGAAATGGATAAAGAAGCTTTGAATAAACGCATTTCAGCAGGAAACTTTGTTGAGAATAACGGTTCAGTTCTCAGGACTGTGAATTTGCTGAAAACAAAATACAACAAGCTCAAAAGCATACAGTACGCACTTAATCACATTGAAAAATCTGATATTGAAAACAGTATAAATTATCTTTACGAAGCAGGCTATCTTCATTTAAGGCATACAGAAAACAAACAGCCGACAAGTCTTGCAGATACTGATTTTGATATGATTGAGGGTAAATTGACTGCAAAGGGAATACAGCTCCTTGCCGGAGTAATTTCAGATGAGTGTGTTGAGATATGAAAAAGAAAAACCGCAAACATTCGATAATTGATGGACTTCCGAGCGATATCAAAGATGCTGTTGATGAAATGATTAAATCTGATTTTACATATCATGAAATTGTCGAATATATCCGCAAAAACGGCGTTGAAATTTCAATATCAAGCGTTCAGAGGTACGCCTCAAGCCTTAATCAGACTTTGCAGTCTTTAAAGCTTGCTCAGGAGAATTTCAGAGCCGTAATGGAAGAAACCGAAAAGTACAAAAATCTCGATGTTACTGACGGAATCCTCCGTCTGCTCAGCAATCAGGTATTTCAGGCGATAAACAACCTTCCTGAAGAACAGACTCAAGAAATCGACTTTGAAACGCTTATGAAAAACGCTGTCGCTCTGACCCGTGCTGTTGCTTACAAAAAGAAAATTGATGTTGACAGTCAAAGCGTTCTCGAAAATGGTGCAGACCAGTTCCAGAGCTTTATTTTCGAGGCTATGGCGGACGAAGAACCTGATTTATACAAAAAAGTGAAAAA
>CAZTUV010000273.1:0-2126 GCA_964616595.1 uncultured Alistipes sp. | reverse complement strand
ACTAAATTTTTAACCCCGATGTCAAATCTGATATCGGGGTTTTTGGACAGGCTGGCGGTATGTTTCAATAACATACCGTTTTCCTTAGTATTCAATTATCATCATCAAGAATTTCCATTTCACCATAGATTATATCAAAGACTTCCTGAAGAATATCATCGGGCAGATGTTCGACGAATACATAACCCCTCGAAACAACATCTAATGACTTGATATGTTGACACAGGACACTTCCGGTAGTTACAGTTCGGCTGTCAAGTTTAACGTGCAAAGGAAACTCATTAAGAGTATTGCTTATCGGACATACTATAACCAGATTGGTTTTTTGATGAAATACATCATTGCTTACAACTAAAGCTGGTCTGTATCCTGCCTGTTCGTGTCCTGATTGAGGGTTGAAGTTCAGTTTTATTATGTCACCTTGTTTGAGTTTTACCATATTTCTTCTCCCTGAGGTTCGCCCCAATCATATTCACCGCTGGGAGTTTCACCAGTATAGTTGGCAAAACGTTCAGCAAGAGTAATATGTTTCTTGGTTGCTTTCTTAATGATAATACTGTCATCTTTAACCACTATGGACACATCAGAATTGGTATCAAGGTTAATTTGTTCTAATATAAACTTTGGTATGCGGATACCCTGACTGTTTCCCCACTTCTGTATTGTAGCAGTTGTAGTCATAAAATCAGTCCTTTCTAATTTTTAAGTATATACTTAGTATACACCATTTTTTCGGTTTTGTCAATATCTATTTATTATTTGGAATTTGTCCACATAGAGAGAATATGGTATAATAAAGATATGAGATATATCGAAAATGTTATAAAACATCATACATACGGCAAAGTAAGCCTGCACTATTATCTTAACTATGTATTTAGTAATTATTGCAAAATGCACACTGTGTTATATACGAAAAATCAATAATTAAGTAATTATTAAATAAATGCAAAAGAAAAAGCAAGTTAGAACTTTCCAACTTGCTTTTTCAGTTATGTAGGTGTCGAAGTCTGAGTAGCTCTCATTTCTGCGATTGTTGCTTTAAGTTCTGATATAGTTTCAGCTTGTGCGGAGACCTTTTCAAGAAGTTCCGAGATTTTATCCTGTAATTCAGACTTAGCATTGAAAACGGCTTTTTGAAGTTCCAAATCAGCCTGTTGCTTAGCAATTTCAGCATTTTTCACTGCAAGCTCCGTGTCCTGTTGGTGACTTTTCTTTTCTTCAAGCTGTCTGTTCAGTTCATCAGCTCGGCTTTCCGCTTTCTTCCGTGAGCTTTCAGCAGCTTTCACTTGCTTTTCTGCCTGTGTTATCTTTTCAGTCGATATAGTCACTGTAGCAAGCTGTTCATTGAGCGAATTAATTATAAGCTGCTTATCTGAGATTGATTGTTCTGCTTTAGCCATAGCTGTTTCAGCGTTAGAAAGTTTGTCCGTAAGCTGTTTGATAATCTCGTTTTTTGTGGTGATTTCAGCTTTAGTTTCGCTTTCAATTTCTTCTAATTTCTTTTTCAGTTCGGCAGAAGTGACGTTTGCAGTTTCTTCTTTGCTCTGCAATTCAATAATGGTCTTGTCCTTGCTTTCAAGTTGTTGCTGAAACTCTCCCCTTATTCTCTGCTTTGTGTTCTCTGTAAGTTCAATGGAGTTTACAAAAGCGGAGGAGAGTGCTTGTAAATGACTGTCAAAATTATCTATTTCAGTCTGTCGAGTTACTACTTTGGCTTTAGCTGTCTGCATTTTGTAGGCGTTCAGGAGACTTTCTAATGCCACTGACTGATTTGGAAATTGTTCTGACAGTTCTTTGAATTGTTCAAGGACTGTTTCTTCTGCTCTGATTGAACGTGTTTTCATATTGGCGTTATCCATTTCTGCATTTCCTTTCATTTTGGGCTATGTGTTATAACATAACACTGTATAACACAATGTGTTATATAAAACATTATACACTTGAATAGCGAATTTGTTAAGTAAAATTAATGATTTTCTTTGTAATCAGAAACAAATGCCCTGCTTTCTCATAATTAGAAGTCCCCGTTAGTTTTTTGCCTTGTTTTCTTCTTGTCCCTCCCATAATTTATTTTTTTATTGAACATTATTAGTTGACTTTGTTTTAATATTGTTGTATAATAA
>CAZTUV010000272.1:0-2137 GCA_964616595.1 uncultured Alistipes sp. | reverse complement strand
GTCTGCTTGATTCCAGTGCTATTTTAAGGGTTGTTGGTGAAAATTGATTTCCGTGCAATCACTTTAAAATCTCTTGACTTAATGTATTCATCATGATATAATTAATATAATGTATTATCCGAAAAAAAAGGAAGTGATTTAGATGTCCGTTAAAAAAGACGAAAAGAAACGCAGGAAATATTATCTTGTTGATTATGAGAATGTACATAAAACAGGGCTTTGCGGAATAGATAAACTTGAAAAAAATGATAGTGTCATCATATTTTATAGTCCAAATGCGGATAAACTTCCATTTAGTTTGCATAATCAAATTATTGAAACTAAAGCCGAAATTACATATTTTGAAGTTGACACTGTCGGAAAAAATGCTCTTGATTTTCAATTATCCTCGTACATTGGCTATATAGTTGGTAAACACCCCAAATGTATGTGTTATATTATCAGCAAAGATAATGGATATAAGAATGTTTGTAATTTTTGGCGTAAATATGGAATGAAAGTTTCTATTACTTCAGATATTTCTCAGTGTAAAGGATTTGAACCGATTAAAAAGTCCGATATAAAGGAAGCCTTAAATTGTCTTGAACTTGACAAGGAGGACAATGAATTTATAAAAAACTTGCTTATTAATAATGTTGAACGATATGATATTCCGATACCTAAAATAAAAAGTCTTATAAATCAGGAACTTTGCAAGCGGTTTGGAAGTGATAAAACAAAATCAATTTATGCCTCGATAAAATTTTTTATAAAGTAGGAGTCATATGGAAATAAAAAGATATTACTTAATAGATTATGAGAATGTTCATCATTCCGGCTTAAGCGGAATTGAAAAACTTACAGAAAATGACAAACTCATAATATTCTATACAACTAATGCTGAAAGTCTCACATTTTCGCTTTATGAAAAATTAATACAATGTAAAGCAGAAATACAACTTCATAAAGTTCAGTGTGGTGGAAAGAACGCTCTTGATTTTCAGCTTGCAACCTTTTTAGGATATATTCTTGGACAGGATTCAAATATAGACTGTCATATTATCAGTAATGATAAAGGTTATGAGTATATACGGAGTTTCTGGAAAGAGAGAAACGTCAAAATAAAAATATCCTCTGATATTAATGGAAATGTTCTTAAATTATTGCCAGCGGTTGTTTCTGTTCCGGTTGTCAAAAAAGAAACAGAATTTGATAAGGCTGTAAAATCACTGAACTTATCAAAGTCTGATAAAGATGCTTTATTGGAAATTTTTAATGATTCAGCAAATGTCAAAGATATCTCAAAAAGAAAGCAATCCATAAGCAATACAATAACACAGAAATTTGGAAATTCTAAATCAAGTAAATATTATCAAGCTATAAAACCGTTGATAAAATAACGGTATATATAAAGGAGTTTTAAAAATGACTTACAAAGAAAGCTTTATTAAATTTATGGTGGATTGTGGTGTTCTCACATTTGGGGAGTTTACACTCAAGAGTGGTAGAAAAGCACCATATTTCATTAATTGTGGCAATTACAAGACAGGTGCTCAACTTGCAAAGCTTGGAGAATACTATGCTGAATGTATTCATGCAAACAATATTCCTGTTGAAACACTCTTTGGCCCTGCATATAAAGGAATACCACTTGCTGTTTCTGCCGTTGTAGCACTCAGTAATAAGTTTGGTGTAGATGTTTCATATTGTTTTGACCGCAAAGAGGCTAAAGACCATGGTGAAGGCGGAATGTTTGTCGGAAAAAAACTTACCGATGGTGAGAAAGTTGTTATTATAGATGATGTTATGACTTCCGGAAAGGCACTCCGTGAGTCCATGCCGAAATTAAAGTCTGCTGCCGATGTTGATGTTACTGGAATGGTTATTACAGTTGACCGTATGGAAAAAGGTACAGGTGAGCTTTCTGCTGTTCAGGAAGTAAAACGTGATTTTGGAGTTACAGTTTATCCGATAGTAACTATGGAAGATATTATAGATGCTATAAAGAATGACATAGTTTCCGGAAAAGAATACCTTGATAAAATGCTTGAATACAGAAATACTTATGGTATATAATACTTGATAATAAAACGTTCCCCGAAAGGAACGTTTCAGCCTGTCCAAAAACCCCGATATCAGATTTGACATCGGGGTTAAA
>CAZTUV010000271.1:0-2169 GCA_964616595.1 uncultured Alistipes sp. | reverse complement strand
AGGCGGTCTTTGCACCGCCTTATAATTTTTCAGTAAAGAAATTTATTTGCAGAATATAAAAACATTTGTTATCATAAAGGAGTGTAATTCATGAAAGACGTAAAACAAATAATATCTGAATGCCAAAATGAAGCTGTTTCGGAACTTGTTCAGGTGTTAGGAATCGAAAGTACAATAAAACTTCTTGAAAATTTTGGTGGAAGTCAGCTGTACATTCCACAAATTGAAACGCTTACAAAGAATGAATACAGAAATTCAATGATTTTCACTGATTTTATAAGTGGAATGAGTTACAGAACGATAGCAAATAAGTATGAATTATCTGAAATATCAATAAGAAAGATTGTGGCGGTGAGAAAGAAAAATGAACAGAATAAACATGGTACTTGAATCAGAACATGAAACAATTATTGAATTGGCTGATTTAGTAGGGGCGGAAAATACACTTAAATTGATAGATAATTTCAGTGGAAGCAACATATATATTCCGTCCATAGAAATGGTTGAACGAAAGTACAGGGATATGAATATTTATAGTGATTTTCTTTCCGGAATGAGTTACAGCGAATTAAGGCACAAATACAACCTAAGCGAAAAGACAATAAGGCTTATTGTGAATGCCGAAAAAAAGAAAGGTGGTCAAAAAAATAAATGAAAACACAAACACAGAGCAGATTCAGAGAAGAAATAAATAATATTATTGTTGAGTATCTGAAAATAGTTGAACCTTTATGTGAAAGCTATCACAAGTTTGATTCCGCCCCTAAATTGAGAGATGAATATATTCCAAATATTCAAAAGGAAGTTGAAAAACAAAAACAAATAAGTCTTGAAAAACTTAGAACAACAACCAATGACTATTTCGAGAGACTCGAAAAGGCTTATACCATATCAGGAAATAAGGCTAATAGTGAAGATTTGATATTATTGAATCCGTCTATATTCAAGATGACTCAGCAAGAATTTGATAATATTGTTGAGAGAAATTTTGGCAATCATACAATGGAAATTGCTTTAAGAAGCTATGCAGAAGCAACAGGGCTTCATATTTCAAGGCTTGTATGTACTAAAGAAGAAAAAGAAGATATTGCTGACAGTGTTTACAGAAAAGCTTGTGGTTATATTGAAAATACAACTCCTTACTTTGAAATTGACAGCTTTATGAAAACTATGGCAGGAACGCTTTTTAATGAGGCAAATGTACTTATTGAATAAAATGAATGGAGAATACTATGAATAACCGTGAAAAAATTCAAAACAAAATCGAAACCGGAGATTTCATGCACCGTAACGGCTCTATTTTGAGAACTTTAAACGCTATTTCAAATAGTTGCTGTCGTCTTGCAAGTCTTGAATATTCGTTCAGAGGGGTTAACCATTATGAATTTATGGACAGCATAAAATATCTTGATTCAAGCGGATATGTGGAACTTACAGACATTGAATCCGAAAAGAAAATTGACTTTAAATCTGACAGGCTTGAAAGTACTGAAATTTCGCTTACAGCAAAAGGAATAAAAGTACTAAGGGGAGTAATTAAAGATGACTGTATAGACGTTTAAAGAGGCATTATGGGCAAGAAAAAAAGGAAACATTATGCAATTGAAAAACTTCACCCAGATGTTAAAGAAGCCGTTGACGAAATGATAAAAGCAGACTTTACATACAGGGAAATTGTAGATTACATAAGGAAAACAGGTAACAGCATATCAAAATCAGCTGTACAGCGTTACGCTTCAAACCTCATGGAATCGTTACATACTCTCCGAATGACACAGGAAAACTTCCGTGCTATCATGGACGAAACTGAAAAATACAAGAACGTTGACTTTACAGAACCTCTTACACGTCTTTTGTGCAGTCAGCTTTTGGAACAAATAAACAAATTGCCTGATGAAGCAGTTCAGACGGTTGACATTGAAACACTCATCAAAAATACTGTTGCTTTAACAAGGGCTGTTGCTTACAAGAAGAATGTGGATGCAAAAACAAACTCACTTATTGAAAACGGTATTGAAGAATTTAACGCTAATGCTTATCAAGTAATGAAAGATGAAAACCCGAAACTATACAAAGAGTTAAAAAAATTCCTGAAAGATAAATTAAATCCCTCCTAAAAATTTGAACATAAATTAATGACCTCTTAAATAAACCTTTAAGAGGTCATTA
>CAZTUV010000270.1:0-2172 GCA_964616595.1 uncultured Alistipes sp. | reverse complement strand
ATACTTTAAAAGTGACTTTGAACATATTAAAAATATTATAATTTAAGGAGGTGAAAACCGTTACTGAAAATATTTACAAATAAAAACTTTTATGTTATAACAACAGATAAGATATATCAGTTATGCACGATATACGAAAACTAAGTGATGATTATGTGCAAATATTAAGAAAGGAAAATAATCAGAAATCAGGCATACTTCTATGAAAGGAAAAACAGTTCTCCGGTCACGGCGTAACCATTTGCCAGTAGGAAACTTAAACCTTTGACGTGCATACAAATATTAAAAAATTTTAGTAATAAATCAAAAATGATACTGAACAAGGAATGAAACATAAGAGTTTATTTTATAAGTTTTTGGTAACGGAAAATATGAAAGAATATTCGCTTATTATGGGACTGACAGATTATATCTCTGTAATATTCTTCTCAGTTTCAGGAATTATATTTTCCAGAACATTATATAAGGAAATAAAACTTAAATATCTTTCAATGCTTATTGGCGGATTTTGGTTTACTGCATTTTCGGGATTTTGTAAAGCAACTTATAAAGTACTTTATGGTAGTGGATTGTGTGACTTTAAAGTTCTTAATGATGTTCATATGCCTCTTTTAAGTATCGGAATATGTATGATAGGTTTTTCTTTTATAAGAATAACAAGTCCTAAAAATAAAAGTTTCAATATATATTCAGCAGTTCCAACTGCTATTACTTCAAATACTTTATTTATTGTACTTGACTTCATTGGAATAATCTCAATATTTATTGGAATAAAAAGGCTTGCATTTTCCATTAATGCCAAAAAAGCAGTATTTTTTATTGCCGGATTCTGTATAATCGAAATAATCACTGGCTTTATCGGAACAATGGCAAACTTTGAACAATCATGCATAAACTGGATTACACAATTTTTACAGACTACTGCAACATTATTGTTTCTTATAAGTTCTATTATAATAAGCAAAAAAATGAAATCTGAAATCCCTGCCACAATAGTTAAAGATTCCACTGATTCAAACTGATAAACTATACAACCTTGTTTTAAACTAAACCGACTTCCATATCGTTAGATTTTTGGTCTGACTTTTTTGGAAGTCGGTTAATTGTTAATAAAAAAATTTTTATCATTTTGCAAAAGTAATAATTTAACATTGACTTGTTCAAAAAAATAGTGTATAATAAATATATATTTCAACAGGAGGTTTATTATGAATACAGATAAAAGAAAAGTTGTACTTATTGGTACAGGTATGGTGGGAATGAGTTTCGCATACGCTCTTGTTAATCAAGGCGGTATCTGCAATGAACTTGTTCTTATTGATGTGAATAAAGTACGTGCTAATGGAGAAGCTATGGATTTGAATCATGGTCTTGCTTTTGCCAAGTCAAATATGAAAATCTATGCTGGTGAATATAAAGATTGTAAAGACGCTGATATAGTCGTTATAGCAGCAGGCGTTGCACAAAAAGAAGGTGAAACACGTCTTGACCTTCTTCAACGAAATACTGAAGTTTTCCGTTCTATTATAAATCCAGTAGTAAAGTCCGGTTTTGATGGCATATTCCTCGTTGCCACAAATCCAGTTGACATCATGACACGTGTAACCTATGAATTATCACGTTTTGGAGCATCACGAGTTATAGGTACAGGCACTTCACTTGATACCGCAAGACTCCGATATCTATTGGGAGATTATTTTACTGTTGACCCTAAAAACATTCACGCCTATGTTATCGGCGAACATGGTGACAGCGAATTTGTACCTCTTTCACAAGTTATGCTCGCTACAAAATCTGTTACTGAAATCCTTGAAGATGAACGTAATGACTATAATATCAATGATATGCAGTTGATTGAAGAACAAGTGCGAACAGCAGCATACAAGATTATAGAAGCTAAAAAAGCCACTTACTATGGCATAGGAATGGCTATAACACGTATTGTAAAAGCAATTCTTGGTGATGAGAACAGCGTGCTTACTGTTTCTGCAAAACTTTGTGGAGAATATGAAAGCAAAAATGTATTTATTGGTGTTCCATGCATAATTGGCAGAAATGGAGTAAAAGAAATAGTTGAACTTTCACTTACAGATGAAGAAAAAGAAAAATTCCATAATTCAAGGCAAGTCCTTGAAGATAATTTTAATGGTCTGGAACTTTAATATATTCATC
>CAZTUV010000269.1:0-2188 GCA_964616595.1 uncultured Alistipes sp. | reverse complement strand
CCAGATAATTTTGATGAAGATACAGAGCGTATTATTGCAATGGTAGCTTATTATAATTACAAAAATCTTTATGATGGCAGTTTATCTATGCATTATTATATGCGTAATGGTAGTGGAACTTGTCCTATACATGAAGGTAATTGTAGTATATGGTCTAATAAAATGGGAAGTGGTATTGTTAAGAATTATCCTGGAACTGATACAAGTAAAATATTATGTGATGAAACTATATATAATTATGCGTATGATTTAGGTAATCGATTTAATGGTTATAATAAAGATTTAGTATATTTCTTTAATATAACTAAGGACACCAATATATATGGTTCTTGGTTTAAAAATGGACATAATAGAAATTCTACTGGTACATCATACTATCATTAAGTGAGGTGTTATTATGAAAAACAAAAAAATTATAACTATGATTTCTGCAATCACTATGTTTTTTTCATGCGTGAATATGCCTGTTTATGCGAAGAACAACACATTAACCGAATATGTAACAGAAATCACAGCTGAAAACAATCCGGAACTGTGGGAGAGATTTATTAAATACGATTTGCGTATAACAGATTATAGTTCCTTATCTGAAGAAGAAAAAGACCTTTGTAAATTTATTTTTGAAACAGAACTTAATTCAGAAGATACCATAATTTGCGAACGTGCAAGGCGTATAATTGCTGGCTATGATGTCGGTGAACGAATAGACCTTAATCAACTGGAAAACTATTGTAACATAGTTGACAGATGTAGCGATTATTGGGAATTTACTGCATATCCAAGTTCCAATGACAATGGCATTGAATCTTTTCGTGAACAATATGAAGTTTCAAAAAATTGGTCAACTTTAGATGCTGTACCTGATATAAGACATATCGATGATGGTAATTATTACAATGAATACTGGACTGATGACGAAAGAACTTCAGCTATAGAAATTTATAATAATTCTTATTATAGTTTTGACAAAGAACCATTTATATACAAGGTATACAATGGTGATTCATATGAAAAATATGAAATTGAAAAAAATTTTAATCCATTGCCCATTATAGAATATGAAAACTGTAAGTATCAAATTTGTTCAGATAATACACTTGCATTATATAGCTTTGATGATAAAACACTTACTTCTGTTGAGATTCCCAGAACCATAGACGGCATGAAAGTTACAGGAATAAAAATGTTCGCATTTGATGAAAGCAACATTATAAGTGTACATCTTCCTGAAACTATAAATTATATTGAACCTTTTGTATTTTACAAGTGCAAAAATCTCTGTGATATTAATTTCCCTGAAAGTCTTAAAAGTATAGGCGGTTCAGGATTCTGCGAATGTAATGCATTAGGTGATATAAATATAGACTGTCCGGAACTTAAATTTTCGAGGTTTTCTTTCTATAACTGTTCTGCAAATAATGTAACAATCAATACAAAAGTTGTACCTGATTTTATTACTGGATTTTTTGCAGATTATAAATCACTTATTCTTGGCAGTAATGTGAAAGAAACAGGATACTATTTACTTGAGGAAAATATTGAAATTCCTGAAAATGTAAAAATTATAACATGGGGAGTAATGCAAAAAGATATTATTACTATTCCGAAAAACATAGAAATTTTAGGTGCATACAACGAAGCCAAAGGAAATATGTATCATTCTGTGTCAATAGGTGGTGATGCTGAAATTCCTCTTATTGAAAACAAAAGCATGACAGAATTATTTGACAATACTATAACAGGATACTATGGAACAGAAGCTCATAATTATGCATTGGCACATAATACAAAATTCATACCGCTTGATGACCTGATTTATGGTGACGCAAACAATGATGGTAACATAAATATCGCTGATGCTGTATCATTGCAGAAATATTTATTTGGAAATGGTTCTGTAGGATATGAAGCAGACCTTACTAAAGACGGTATTATTGATTCTTTCGATATGATATATATGCGTAAAATGATATTAAATCAATAATAAAGCATTTATTTTCATAGAAAAATGGTATAGTAAGGGTACGAAAAATAAGAATTTGTACCAATAGGCTAAAAACGTTTTAACAGAGTGTGAAGATGTGAAATAATAATCATAGTTTCAGCATAAATAGTTTTGCATACATTCGTATACCAGCCTGTCCAAAAACCCCGATATCAGATTTGACATCGGGGTTAAAAATTTAGT
>CAZTUV010000268.1:0-2223 GCA_964616595.1 uncultured Alistipes sp. | reverse complement strand
TATTATTACTCCTTTCGCTCTCTTGCATTTGATGGTATTATAATATTATTATTGAATTTTTAGATTGGAGTTGATTTAATGAATATAAAAATTAATGATTTATATGATTTGAACCACACTATTGCTGGTGATTATCTTAAACAGTTTACCTATGGTTGGGAAGCACTTAAAGGTATAAGCGATTTTATTATTGAATTTGGTAAGACGCTTTCACGTGATGAGTATGACCAGCCATTTAAAAACGTTTGGATTCATAAAACTGCTGATATTTATCCGACTGCTTATATTGGTTCTCCATGCATAATAGGTGCAGAAACAGAAGTACGTCATTGTGCATTTATAAGAGGAAGTGCAATAGTTGGAAAAAATTGCGTTATCGGAAATTCTGTTGAACTTAAAAACGTTATTATTTTTGATAATGTACAAACACCTCATTATAACTATGTTGGAGATAGTATTCTTGGATATAAATCTCATATGGGTGCAGGTTCTGTAACATCAAATGTTAAATCCGATAAAACAAATGTTGTTATAAAAGGCAAAGAAAATATAGAAACAGGAATTAAAAAAATTGGTGCAATGCTTGGCGACTTTGTTGAAGTAGGTTGTAACAGCGTTCTTAATCCAGGAACTGTAATAGGACGTAATTCTAATATATACCCAACAAGTTGTGTACGTGGAGTTATTCCGGCTGATAGTATTTTCAAAAATACTGGTGTGATTATTTCAAAGAAATAAGAAAAATCCCTTTTTATCAGATGCAAATTAATCTGATAAAAGGGAATTTTTTTGGAAATATTATTTATCTGATGATTTATTCATTCTTTTAAAATTAGCACGTCTTTTAGCGTCCTCTTCTTTTTTTCTGTTACGGTAAACAATGTATGAATATGTGCATATGACAATATATATGGCACATAATGTGAATGATACTATTAATGCAGTATTAAACCATTTTGTGTTTTTGAACTGTTTTATTGCATATAAATTATATTTTGATGATGAACGTTCTACATCAGATACTGCTACTAGTTCAACTGTTTTTAGTTCTTCACCATTATATTTTAAAGTCATTTCACCCAATACGTCACCTTTTTTAACAGGGGCGTATAAAGTGTTTTTATACCATGTAATATCATATTTGCTTACAACTGCAACATCTATTTCGTCGTACCAAAGCATTGAAACTTCTTCAGCTGGTCGTGCTAAAACATAGTCATTACCATCGGCAAGTTCTACTGGAAGTTCGCCGACTTCCGCCGTATCCGCAAGCAGAACCTGATAAGATATATGAGTATATGCCCAATTAAAAATACTTATAGCGTCTTCAATATGATAATATACTGAATTCCCTTCATCGTCAGTCAAAGGTGAATTCATTAAAATTGCAAGGTAATTATTTCCGTCTTTGCTTGCAAGTGTAATTATATTTCTTCCTGCGTCTTCAAGAGTGGCAGTCTTTATTCCTTTTGCCGAATTATAATAATCTGAACTTTCAGGATTCATCATTTCATTTGAATGTGTCCATGTCCAATCGTTGAAATCTTCATGATTTGCCTGATTAGGAACAGTTGGTTTATATTCGTATGTTGTTGCGATTTGTTCAAATATTGAAACGTTAAGGGCATATTGAGTAAGAATTGCCATATCGTGTGCAGTAGTATATTGATTGCTGTTATACATACCAGTAGGATTAGTGAAATGAGTATTATCCATTCCAAGTTCCTCAGCCTTTTGGTTCATAAGGCCGACAAAATTATCAACATTGCTTCCACCAACGTAATAAGCAAGTGTTTGAGAGGCTTCCATTGATGAAGTAAGCATCATTGCATAAAGTAAATCTGTCACAGTAAATATATCACCATTACATATATCGGCAGTACGTACATCATTAATATATTCAGAATTATAGATTATATCAGAATAAATTGATTCGTCCATTATAATTTCCTGATTTATATTAGTGCAATTTTCAAGAACGATAACCGCTGTCATTATATTGACTAAAGTTCCGGGTATTTGTTGTTTATCAGCATTTTTTTCATTTATAACAGTATTCGTGTCACGGTTAATTAAAACTACTGATTCGCTTTTTAAAGGTGTCTTTAATGTGAAGTTAACTGCGTCTGCTTTGGCAACGCAAAGAAATGGCATTGTAATTGCTAATGCCACAAGTGCTGATAAAAATTTTTTCATACTTACTCCTTTACTAATACATAAATC
>CAZTUV010000267.1:0-2268 GCA_964616595.1 uncultured Alistipes sp. | reverse complement strand
ATATCGCGGTGTGGAGCAGCTAGGTAGCTCGTCGGGCTCATAACCCGAAGGTCGTTGGTTCAAATCCAGCCGCCGCAACCAAACGTAAAACAGGCATTTTTCTTAACTGAAAAGTGTCTGTTTTTTGACATTTTTCAGGATTTTTTCTGATATGTCAGAAATATTTGTTTCGGAACGTCTGAAAGGTCTGATTTTATAGTAAAAATATGGTTTAGTGTGCTGTTGGTGTGCCATTGCAAAAAAAATGAAAATAGGGGACAGGAAATCAAAAAAATTGGAGCAGGTTCTTTGCCTGCTCCTTTATGTATTTATGCTTTTTTCAAGATAACATCTGCTACACAGTCCACAACCTGCTCTTTGCCCTGTTCAAGAATATGCTCATAGATATTCATTGTGGTGGTGACATTCTTATGTCCTAACCATTTGCTTATTGTGGTTATGTCAATGCCGTTCAGGCAGAGAACGGAAGCAAGAGTGTGCCGGAATGCGTGCGGATTGATGTGCGGAAGATTGTTTTTTTCTGAAAATTTGTCAAGCCAGTCCGTTATACTGTCAGGGTGCATCGGATAACCGATATTGTCACCTGAATCCTTGATAAATAAAAAATCTGCTTTCTGATAGTGCTTTACACCTTTGCCGTCTGATATTTTAATGAAGCTGTTCCAATTCGCACCGGCTTCACGTCTGATACATTCCCACCATTCCCGATATTCCTTAAGAAGTTCTGCTGTTTCCTGTGTAAGCCTGATTATACGGTCTGACGTGTCTGTTTTAGTTGTATCTTCATATATGCCGTATTCTTTGGAGTACAGCAGATTATTATTTATGTGTATTGAATTATTTTCAAAGTTTACAGCACTCCATTTAAGCCCCATTATTTCACCACGCCTGCAACCTGTAACAATAAGCAGGTGAGTAATTACTTTCCATTTCATCGGGGCGTTATCGAGACAGTTACGAATATTTTCGAGTACTTCCGGTTCAAAATAATTTACTTCATGCGACGTATTAGACTTAGGCTTGTTTATGACTTTTGATGCCGCATTGTACGGGACAATCATTTCCATTTCAGCATATGACAGTATAAGGGAAATAAGCCTGTGATGCTCCTGTATGGTCTTTTCTGAAAGTGGTCTGTTATCCTGCTCCATTCTGAAAACCTTGTTTACAGGGACTTTCACCGCCCTGCATATTGCTTCCGCCTTTTCACCTGTAATTATTTCGCCACGTTTGGCGGCGTTTATCGTTGCAAGTGATACGCCTGACAGTTCTGAAAGTGATTTCTGAGTAATTCCGGAAGATTTTGCAAGCTCTTTCAGGCTTACAAGCGGAATAGCCTTTACACTCTTTCTTGCTCCTGACTGACGGAGTTTTGAATATAATTCAGACAGGTGCTGCGGTCTTATGTCTGTAAGCCTGATATATCCTATTCCGGTATTGATACGCTCTAAAAGTTCCCTGTAACGCTTTATAGTGCTGTGTTTCGTCCCTGCCTGCTCCTTGATACTCAGAACGTAATCCGCATATTCTGAAAACGTCTGTCTGTTGTCCGGAGTATATCCGAGTTTGCACTTTTCTTCAAACAAAAGTGCCTGTTTCCTTGCTTCTTTTTCTGACTGCTTTTCCGTCATATTCGGAGCAGGCTTATAGCTCATTGTGAATGATTTAAGACGTTTTCCTCTGCTGTCGTAGCCGTGATATACTCTTATAGTATATGAAGTGATTTTACCTTTTTTATTCTTTCTGGGTGAAATAGTTGCCATTATTCAAATACCCCCTTGATTTCTGGTTGAGGATATGTTATAATAAGCTTGGTATAAAGCTTTCATAAATATCCTTTATATTTTATGATTACTTTTCAGAAAATGCCGTCCACCTATCCAAAACCGGACGGCGTTTTTTAATACCTGAATAGCATGATAGTTATGATAGTAGTGATAGTTGCTGTAAAAATCCCTGTTTTACGTTATTTTGTGAAGATTTTGAAAATATGATATTTGCAGATAGTTGTAAGATAGTTGTGAAATATTATGAAATTAAGGGATTCTTTTTAATACGTTCTTTAGGATTTCCGCCGCTTGAACGAAAAACTTTATCACGTTTTATATAGTTCATATCTTCTAAAATATTAAGTGCTTCATCACATTCTTGTGCTTTTAAACGCTGACAAAGTCTAAGCAATTCATACTTTGAAAATATATCCTTGCTTGATTTTTTTAACATATATAGCAAGAAGTCCCCCACCTCTTAGGTGGGGGATGAATTGCC
>CAZTUV010000266.1:0-2286 GCA_964616595.1 uncultured Alistipes sp. | reverse complement strand
TTTTGAGGCATAGTACCAATAAGGTTTATAACACTTGCGATACTTCCGGTAGCAAGTCCAAGTGCAAGTAATCTGGAATATGAAAGTATATCACTAAGATAGCCAGTCGCTGTATTGTAAAGGGTATATAGACCACCAAAGAATTTGCCGAATAATGATTTGGAGTTTCGTCCGGAAGTTAGTATTATAAGCACAATACCAGTTATCATAAAGTAAGTTCCTGTTGTTTTGAGTATTGACGGAACGTCTGTAAGTATACTTCCCGCCAGTGGTGCAACGCCTAAAATAGTAAGGTATACTGGAACTGTATCAAGAAAAGCATCAAGTTTGCGACCTTCATTCCAGGCAATTTTGAATGAAACGCCTACTCCTAAGAATAAATGGATTATGCCGAGTCCAAAGGAATAAAGTAGAAGTTTTATAGGGTCGTCAAGGGGCTGGAACCATAAAGCTATACTGCCGATTTCTTTACCGAAATACTCACGTCCTATGACTTGTACTATATCTCCAAACCAACTTCCAAACAATGCTCCCCATATAAGAGTGGAAACTCCACAGTTACGAAACATTGTCATTGTTTTTTTCATAGTATTATCAAGCTTAAACTTATTTAGTACAATGGTTGTTCCAATAATCATTAATAAGCCATAACCAGCATCTGAAAGCATCATTCCGAAAAAAAGATAATAAAAAAATGACATTACAGGAGTCGGGTCAATGTCAGACTTTGATGGCATGGAATACATTTTAGTGATATTTTCAACAGGAGCTGAAAAATTACTGTTTTCCAATAATACAGGAATATCCTCATCATCAGAGGGTTCTGTAAATTCTAAATATACTGTAAATTTATCTTGTAATTCTTTTCGTAACGAACGTTCATATTTTTCAGGAATATACCCGTTAAGCACAAAAGTTTTCTCTGTAAATCCAAGTGAACTGAACGCTATATATTTATCTTTACGCATCTGAAGATAGTCTGCTGAAATTTTAAGATTTTCTTTATATTCACAATTTTTTATATAGGTTTCCAATTCGGATTTACGTTTTTGGAATATAGTGAGTTCATTTTTGCAATTTTCAATAATTTTCTGAGGAGTATTATTAACAGATTCCGACAAATGACTAAATGAATTTTTTCTTAGAAAATCCTTTATTTCTTCTGAAATATCATTTATACATATGATAAATATATTGGTTTGTTCTTTAGACTGTGAAATTATTTCCATATATGAACCTTCAGGAAAAGAATTTATAAATTCTTCTGTAACACTAAATGGGACAGTTCCGATAAATGCAGTGGTAGTTTCAGTTCCTTTAAAACTAAGAGGAATATCAAGATTAATCCATTGTTTAAGAATATCACATTTAACATTAATTTGGGATATATTTTTTTCGATTTCCAGAATTTCCTGATTATTACGCAAAATATCATTTGCAATAGATATTGATTTTTCAAGATTTACGGAATCATTATTCATAATATCAAAATTCATCTCAATGCGGTTATCGAATATTTCTGTAATAGATTTTTTTTCTGGTGAATATTTTTCTAGTATATCCAATGCACCAGAAACTACATTTCTAAATTTTTCAAATTCGCTGATTATTGCCGTTACGTTTGTGTTATCAAGTTCATGGTCATTATTTTGAGAGATTTCGACGATACCACGTTTTTGAAGAAGTTCAATAATCTTTTTGCTATCATCTAGAAGTGCAATAAGTTCAATTTTTTTCATTTTGAGTTTTGCCAATTATTTCTCCCTCCCTGTAAGAATATTTTATCAGAAAAACTCATTAATCACTGTATTAACAGCATTAAGTATATTTTTTTCTGCTTGTGAACGGATTTCTTCAATTTTTTCCAGACAGTCGTTTTCTGATTTCTGACGATAAATCTCGATTTTTTTCATATAATCAGAACGAATATTTTCTGTTTCGGCAACTGCCTGACTGATTCTTTTTTGAATAGTAAGAGCAGAATGTTTTTCCGCTTCATTAATAATCTCTTCTGCGATTTTTTTGTTTTCGGAAATACTGAGATTTAAAGAGTTTTCAGCAGAAAGGATTTTTTTTACTGCTTCTGATGCCATAGTGTATCACCTCCTACAAAAATGACTGATGGTCACTTTTGATAATCGTATTATAACAAATAAAAAATGATTTGTCAATACCTTTTTAATAAAAAAATGACTAAAGTTCATTTTTTCTTTTTTATAAACATAAAAGGAGCATATCCTACAGACAGCTCCCCTTAAATTATATTCAATTTATATACGATTATAC
>CAZTUV010000265.1:0-2297 GCA_964616595.1 uncultured Alistipes sp. | reverse complement strand
TAATTATATATATAGAAGATTTTAGAAAAATAAAATATAATTTTTCGGAAAGCTATTGACAAAGCTTCCTAAATATGATATATTAAACATATGAACAAATATTCATATAAGGAGTGGCTCTATGAAAAAAGTCTATATTGTAGAAAATCTTGATTGTGCTCATTGTGGTTCTAAAATTGAAGCATTAATTGCTGATATGCAGGGTATCGAAAGTGCAGTTTTAAACTTTCCTTTAAAGAAACTTACTGTTACAGGTGATATCAATGAAGATACTCTTGAACTTATGAACGAACTTGCACAGGCTATTGAACATGAAGTATTAATTACACCATTTGACGAAAAACCAGTTGATAACGAAAATAAAAGGAAAATTCCTGAATACATTCCTCTTATTGCTGGAGTTATACTATTTATCATTGCATTATTGACTAATCATTTTACTGCAATGAAGGTATTTCCAATCATTATGTTCATTGGTGCATATTTAATTTTAGGATTCGACGTTATAATATCTGCCGTTAAAAATATTATATCCGGAAATCTCTTTGATGAAAACTTTCTTATGACAGTGGCAACTATCGGGGCATTTATTCTTGGAGAATATGCTGAAGCTGTTGGAGTTGTATTATTTTTCTGCATAGGTGAACTATTTGAAAATTATGCTGTTTCACAAAGCCGTAAAGCTATAACAGGAATTTCCGGTTTAAAAACAGATTTCGCTGATGTATTGAAAAACGGCGAATTTGTCCGTACTAAGTCCGAAAACATTAAAATCGGAGATATTCTTCGTATAAAGGCTGGCGAACGTATCGCTGTTGACGGTATTGTTAACAGTGGCGAATCAAGATTAGATACTTCTGCTATAAATGGTGAACCAGTTCCTCTTACTGTTCGTGAGGGCGATGAAGTTCTGTCCGGCTATATAAACCTTTCTGAAACATTTGAACTTCGTGCTACTGCCACTGCTGAAAATTCTATGCTCTCAAAAATTGCAGAGGCTGTTGAAAATGCATCATCTTCAAAACCTAAAATAGACCGATTTATAACAAAGTTTTCAAAAGTATATACTCCGATAGTACTTGTTATTGCATTGCTTACAGCTATTATTCCGTCAATAGTTACTGGCAATTGGCATAAATGGATTTATTCAGCACTTACATTTCTTGTAATAAGTTGTCCATGTGCTTTAGTTTTGAGTGTGCCACTTGCGTATTTTTCGGGAATAGGAGTTGCGTCAAAATTTGGCATATTATTTAAAGGAGGGTCTGTAATTGAGGCACTTGCAAAAGTCAAAAATATAGCATTCGACAAGACCGGAACTCTTACAAACGGAAACTTTAAAGTCACTGATGTTCAAACATTTGACGATATAAGTGAAAAAGAACTCCTTGAAATATGTATTTCTTGCGAACAGACTTCAACACACCCTGTTGCTGAAAGTATTGTTAAATATTGTAAAGAACATTCTGTAAAAGCAAATTCTCCTGAAAAAATAACCGAAATCGCCGGACGTGGAATTTCTGCAATCTTGAATGGAAATAATATACTTTGTGGCAACGAAAGACTTATGAATGAAAATAATATACATATTCCGGATTATAGTGTTAACGGAAGTATTGTATATATTTCAGTTAATGGAAGAATCAAAGGTATAATAAATGTTTCAGATACTGTTAAAAAAACTTCAGCTAAAACTATTTCGATTTTAAAATCAATGGGAATATATACATCTATGCTGACGGGAGATAAAGTCGAAAACGCTCTGGCAATTGGTAAGTTCCTTGGGGTTGATGATGTAAAAGGCAATCTTATGCCTAATGGAAAACTTAATGAAATAGAAAAAATACGTAATGAAAAAGGTGCAGTAATGTTTGTAGGAGACGGAATTAATGACGCTCCTGTATTGGCAGGTGCTGACGTCGGAGGTGCTTTGCAAAATGGCTCAGACCTTGCACTTGAAGCATCTGATGTTGTTTTTATGAATCCTGAACCGGAAACAATTATATATGCTAAAAAAATAGCCGACAGAACTCTTTTTGTAGCATATCAGAATATAGTATTTGCACTTCTTATAAAATTGGTAGTATTGATATTCGGGCTTCTTGGTCACCCGAATATGTGGCTTGCAGTTTTTGCGGATTCCGGAACGGCAATGTTACTTATACTTAATTCTATAAAAATCCTTAATACAAAAAAATATAAATAATTTCAGCAGAAAGGTTACACTTATTATTTTGTGTAACCTCAGTCTGTTGAAAAAGATCCAGTATAAATCTGGACTTTTTTTATATAATATG
>CAZTUV010000264.1:0-2338 GCA_964616595.1 uncultured Alistipes sp. | reverse complement strand
AATTTTTAACCCCGATGTCAAATCTGATATCGGGGTTTTTGGACAGGCTGTAACAACCTTATGCTCAATGAACATAAGGTTGTTTTTGATTTAATATGTCTTAAAAAATTAAAGGAATATATATTTCAGTATAAACATGACAGAAAGTACATACATAATAGGTTTTACTTCTTTCGCTTTACCACAGAAAACGTTTATTATAACATAAGAAATAATACCCATTGAAATTCCTTCAGAAATACTATAAAAAAGAGGCATTGCAATTATACAGATATATGCAGGAAGAGCAGTTGTATAATTTTTTTCATCAAGTTTTATTTCGGATATGGTTGTGAACATAAGGAATCCTACTACAATAAGAGCAGGTGCAGTTGCAAATGAAGGAACGGCAATAAATATCGGAGCAAAAAACATTGAAATCAGAAAAAGAATGGCTGTTGTAAGGGAAGTCAGACCTGTTCTGCCACCAGCTGATACGCCGGCAGAACTTTCAACAAGAGTAGTTGTAGTTGATGTACCAAGAATAGCTCCGGCAGTTGTAGCAATGGCGTCTGACATGAGGGCAGGTTTTATGGCAGGAAGTCTTCCGTTTTTATCCAGCATATTTGCCTTTGTGCTGACTCCGATAAGAGTTCCAAGAGTGTCAAAAAGGTCAACAAAAAGAAATGCAAAAACTACAACAATAAAATTGAATACTCCTACATTACTGAAGTCAACATTAAAACATTGTCCAAATGTTTCGCTAATCTTTGAAAAGTCTGTCATTCCGAGCGAAGGGAAAAGAGAAGAATAGCTTTCATTGTCAGGGACGTAGATTCCGGCAACCTGACAAATCATACCGATAACCCATGTTGCAAGGATACCAATAAGAATAGCTCCTTTAACTTTCTTAATATATAACAATGATGTAAGGACAAGACCTATAATTGCAAGCAATGCACATATACCAGATGTATTGAAATTTTCACGGAAATCAACAAGAGATACAAGTGTTGCAGAATCAACAGCAAGTCCGGCATTCTGTAAGCCTATAAAGGCAATAAAAAGACCTATTCCAACAGATACAGCTTTTTTCAGTTCAAGGGGTATGCTGTCAAATATAGCTTCACGAACTTTTGTAAGAGAAAGCAGTATAAATATAACGCCTTCTACGAAAACCGCAAGCAATGCAACTTGCCATGAATATCCGAGATTTCCGCATACTGTATATGCCATATAAGCATTAAGTCCCATACCAGCCGAAAGAGCAAAAGGAAGATTGGCAGAAAATGCCATTATAATAGTTCCTGTAAAAGATGCAAGACATGTTGCAAGTAATACAGCTGTTTTGTCCATACCAGTCTGAGAAAGGACATTAGGATTTACTGCAAGTATGTATGCTATTGTCATAAATGTAGTAATTCCGGCAGTTATTTCTGTTTTAACATTGGTGTTATTTTGTTTAAGTTTGAATATTTTTTCAAGCATTTTTTATCCCTCATAATATTCTGCGATATAGGGCAGATTTCTGTATTTTTCATTGTAATCAAGACCATATCCGATAACAAATAAATCATCAATAACGAAAAGCGACTCATCAGCTTTAAAGTCCACTATTCTTCTTGAGGGTTTATCAAGAAGTGTAATAACCTTAAGCGACTTAGGATTTCTGGCATTGAGAAGTTTTACTACATCTTTAAGAGTTCTTCCGGTATCAATAATATCCTCAATGATAAAAACATTATAACCACTTATATCCTGTTTCAAATCCATTGTAATTTTTACAATTCCTGATGACTGTGTACTTTTGTAATAACTTTTGGCTGACATGAAGTCTATTTCACATGGAATAGTTACAGCCTTTGTTAAATCAGAAAGAAAAACAAATGAACCTTTTAATATGCTTACAAGTAAAACAGGTGTTCCATCATAGGAATCATCAATAATTTTAGCAGCTTTTTTGACAGCATTTTGAATTTCTTGTTCTGAAATCAGAATTTTTTTGATATGACTCTGATATTCTTCAATACTTAAATTTGACATAACAGTTCTCCTTATAACAATAAAATTTTAATGTAAAAATATTGAATTTTCAAAATTTCTACATATTATCATATTATACCACAATAGTAACTTATTGTCAACATTTTTTCTCAACTTTGCACAGAAATCAATTTCAACAATCAAAATGAACGTCAATAAGTTTAATGGATTGAATCAACAGAGTATTTTTAATAAGTATGATGAATTATTTTTAAATGTCAGATATTGATAATTTTATGAAAAATTTGTTGTTTTGCTATTGAAAATGTTATCAAAAAATGATATAATATATTTATTATTATTTTAATAAGGGGAG
>CAZTUV010000263.1:0-2358 GCA_964616595.1 uncultured Alistipes sp. | reverse complement strand
TCCATAACCCCATTATATCATATTTCCTCTTTTTTGTTAAGTGTACGCATATGCGGTACAGGGTGAGCCAAAAGTGATAATATCCACAGGTTCAATTTCTGCACCGTTGATGCTGTTGATGTCGCCAAGGTGCTTTACAAACGGCAGCCGCTTTTCTGTAACAGCGATTGGGAACGGCTCTATCTCCGATTTCCAGACAGGCACAATACCGGAGAGCATTGCCATCATAGGAAATGTTCCTGAACCATCGAAAAGACTGCCAAGGGTGAGAGGTTTATTCATCAGGCTTTTCCACCTCTTTCACCAGTTCAGAATATGCGATCTGCTTTCCGTCACGGATAACATACACACCGTCAGCATCGCCGGTATCCTCAACATAGCGGCGGAGAATAACCGATGCATATTTTTCATCAAGTTCCATTGTGTAGCAGATTCGGTTCATTTGCTCACAAGCCATAAGAGTAGAACCGCTGCCCCCAAATGTATCAATAACTACACCGTTTGTCTGTGTGGAGTTTCCGATAGGATAGCTTAAAAGGTCAAGTGGCTTTGAAGTTGGGTGATTTGCATTTCGTTTCGGCTTATCGAAATTCCAGATGGTCGTTTGTTTGCGGTCTGAATACCAGTGATGCTTGCCGTTCTGCATAAAGCCATACAGCACAGGTTCGTGCTGCCACTGATAATCAGAGCGTCCCAGCACAAGGCTGTCTTTCACCCAGATGCAGCAGCCTGCAAGATGAAATCCGGCATCAATGAATGCTTTTCTGAAATTCAGTCCCTCCGTATCCGCATGGAATACATAGGCTGCACCACCTTTTTCAAGGTGATCAGCCATACACTTGAACGAAGCAAGAAGAAAGTTGTAGAATTCTTCGTTTTTCATACTGTCATTCTGAATGGTAAGTCCACTGGAACTCTTGAAAGAAACTCCATATGGGGGATCGGTCAGAATGAGGTTTGCCTTAGTATCGCCCATAAGAGCAGATACATCTTCGGCTGATGTTGCATCACCGCACATCAGCTTATGTTTTCCGACAGTCCAGATATCGTCACGCTGTACAAATGCAGCCTTTTCAAGTGCTGTGGTAAGGTCAAAATCATCGTCTTTGACTTCATCACCATTGTTTGCATCAAATAGATCAGCAATTTCAGATTCATCGAAACCGGTCAAACCGAGGTCAAATCCGAGATTCTGTAATTCTTCCATCTCAACAGCAAGCAGTTCATCATCCCAGCCGGCATCTAACGCCATACGGTTGTCAGCGAGAATGTACGCTTTCTTTTGTGCTTCTGTCAGATGGTCAACAAATACACAAGGGATTTCCGAAATATTTTCAGCCTTTGCAGCTTCAATCCTGCCATGCCCAGCAAGAACGTTATATTCCTTGTCGATAATGACAGGATTGACAAATCCGAATTCACGCAGAGAGGAGCGAAGTTTCAGGATTTGTTCCTTATTGTGCGTTCTGGCGTTGTTTGCATAGGGTACTAACTTGTTGATATCAACAAGCTGAAATTCTGTGGTCGTTGTCATCTGTAATTCCTCCTCTGCTGAATTCTGAGCATACCTCTTCGGGCGGCATCCATATTGCCTTTGACAGCCTGTCCTTTGATTGTGCGATATTGCTGTTTGGTCATGTTATTTCTCTGCTGTTTCAGTTCTCTCCAGAATTGAACATCTGCTTTCATAAAAATCTCACTTTCTGCTGCGGAGCAGCTTTTCCATCATATCTTCCTGCTGATTGCCCTGAAATTCCACAGAACAATTTTCCCTCACAATCTGAAAAATCTGATTCCAGATTTGGTTTGCCTGTTTCATGTAGTTCTGTGACATTGCAACATACGGAGAAGCAATTGCCGCACCAGTTGTAGGATGTTTGGAAATATATCCGTATTTGGTGACGATCTGCTCGCAGTGAATCCAACGGGAAATGCTCATGGCATACTGTTCCACAAGCTGACGGCTGACGATTTTCTCGCAGGAACGTTCTTTCAGCCATTGATAAGTTTCTGTATACACATCATCTGCAAGGAGTTTTGTGCCGTCACGCTGTAATTCTTTCATGAAATCCCTGACAGGCGGTGTTTCAGTGGATTCTATATCCGCAGGCTGCATCATAACTTCCGCCGATTTTCCCTCAGCAATTTTCTCCGTGAGTGCCTTTCTTGGTCTTCCTGCACCCGGTCTTGCACCGCCTCGGTTTGTACCGTCTTTCGCCATGATGCCATCACCTCCGAAAAATCAAAGAAATTCAAACAAAAATTGTAAAATCGGGCATAAAAAATGCTGACTTAAAAGTCAGCAAAAGCAGGTTTTATCGGTATTTTCTAATGTTTTAATATTCAAGGGGTCAATCG
>CAZTUV010000262.1:0-2366 GCA_964616595.1 uncultured Alistipes sp. | reverse complement strand
AAATAATATTTTGTAATCGTATTATTAAATTAAAAAAATCCTGATTTTACAGGATTTTATTATAGACTATTAACATGCATTTCAAGAATATTTTTCAATGCTGATACTGAGCCAGAATGAGACCTTTCTATTTTTATAGGAAGTCCCTTTGTTTCACTGACAGCACACCTTGCCATTTTATGTGACATTGTACCTGTAAACATTACAAGCAAATCCGGATTTCCTATTTGTCTTTTAAGGTCTGTTTTCATATGTGTAAAGACCTTTGCTCTACATTTATATTGTTGGCATATTTCTTTGTATTTTCTGACCATACAATCATTACCGCCAAGAATTACAACGCTCATTTATAAAACTCCTTTCAATTCATATCATGATATTAGTATATACTAACTTTCAAAAAAAGTCAAGTATGTTATCTTTATGCAACAAAAAAACCGTATAAGAAAACTTTACGGTTTTATTTATAATTATTTTTTTCTTTTAAACTTCGGCATAACTTTGTGTTTATACAAATGGTAACAAGCTTCAAGATTAATATCATAAAATATAAATATAACATTACACAATGCAAGCATAACATATCCACCATACTTACCGATTTCGTCGAATTCTTCAAGCATCTGGTCAAGACCCAGAACGTATACTGTAACAAAGAAATATGCCAATACACAAATATTAAATATACATAACTTCATAATTTTACGAAACAGTCCTGATTTTATCTTATCAATAGTGAATTTCAAAATAGGATAGTGTCCAAAAAGCATTATAAAAATCAAAGCTGATTCCTTATCAAAAGTCACAAAAAGCGAAAGAATACCAACAGACATATACGTAAGCCAAGCCCATTTAGTATTTATTTCCATAGCCATTATCATCATCAGAACTCCAGCGACCATAGGCAACAATAAATATAACATTGGTATAATACCGGCAAAAAACATTGCTGTAATGCAAAGTGCCGATACTATTCCACCCAAAGCCACACGATAACTTATATCTCTCATATGCTTTGTTTTTTCTTTGCCTTCTGAACATTATAAGTTATCGAAGTAAGAAGCCTTTCCGGAACAAATCTTTGTCCGAATGCACACAATTTTACTGTAAAATATGGAATAGCAAAGAACTTACCATGAAAAAGTTTTTCCAGTGCATAATTGGCAACATATTCAGGAGAAACCGGCTTCATACTGAAGCTTACCCCTGCACGATTATTAAAATTAGTATTTACTGGACCGGGGCATAATACAGTAATTTTCACATTTGAATGGTCATGTTTAAGTTCCTCATATATTGCTGACGAAAGTCTTATAACATAATTTTTGGACGCATAGTAAGATGACAATAAAGGGCCTGTCATAAATCCGGCAACAGATGCCACATTAAGTATATAACCACTATCACGCTTTTTAAAATCACGTAAAAAGAGTTTTGTTAAAATATGAAGTGCAGTTATATTAACATCAATCATAGAAAGTTCATCATAGATATCAGTCTGGTCAAACTTTCCAAATATTCCATAACCTGCATTATTCACAAGAAGGTCAATATTTTTATCCTTGCAAAAATCATATATTTTAAATACTTCATTTCTGTCGGACAATTCAGCAGTTATTATTTCAGTTCTGTTTCCAAAATCCTTTTGTAATTTTTTCAAGACTTTTTCATTTCTACCTGTAAGAATAAGTTCCCAGCCACGTTTATGGAGGTTTTCTGCAATGCATTTACCTATACCTGAAGTTGCACCTGTCACCAATGCTTTCATAAACAACAATCCTTTCATTAACTATTTATCAATTCAAATAAATTTTCATTATCCATACTATCTATTCCAAACAAAAACAATACCTGCTCATAATTATCAGGATTAATAAAACTACTTAAAGGTTTTTCCATATCTTCAGGAGATATTACAGCTATTTCACTATAATGCTGTATAAGAAACTGTATAAAACAATCAGCATATCTATCTTTTATAAGGAGAAGTTTCTTATCATTTTTTACAGATGTTTTTATACGTATAAAAGGTTCTTCTGTTCCGATATACATTTTATACATATCACCACTTGAAAGAAAACTTTCATCATTAAGGACTTTACGATAATTAATGCCATTATTGGAATAAGCTGTACAAGAAGTAATTTCTGCCCCCCCTGAATAACTATAAACATCAAGAATATCAGATTTTGTACCATTGTAAAGACATTTATTATAAAGATTACCACGGAAGTCACTTGTTATATGTTTTATAGTATACTTGTCATACGATATAGGTTGAAATCCAAGTTTCTGGATTACCGTTCTATAAACATAATATGCCCCATAACTTGTAATTTTAGTATCATTACGATAATATATATAAT
>CAZTUV010000261.1:0-2367 GCA_964616595.1 uncultured Alistipes sp. | reverse complement strand
GCGTGAAGAGTATTTTTTCATATATATTCCATTGTCCGCCACGTCGGATAAATTCTTTTCGGGTCGGCAGAACCGCATCAAATCCTTGATTTCTGAGTTCCTGACAGACTGGAAATTCGTATCCTGAGCGAACTTGTATAACATACATTTCCATAATTACTGCTCCTGTTTTTGTTTGATAAACTTCTTGACACGCTTGTAAAGTTCCGGTTCTTCGTCCGCCATAGCCTCGAAAATAAGGCTCTGGAACTGGTCTGCACCGTTTTCGAGAACGCTCTGACTGTCAATATCGATTTTCTTCTTGTAGGCAACGGCACGGGTCAGAGCGACAGCGTTTTTCATAAGCGTCTCAAAGTCAATGTTCTGTGCCTGTTCTTCAGGCAAACTGTTTATTGCCTGAAACACCTGATTGCTGAGAAGTCTCAGGATTCCGTCGGTAACGTCGAGATTTTTGTACTTTTCGGTTTCTTCCATGATTATGCGAAAGTTTTCCTGACTCAGTCTCAAGGCATCAAGTGTACTCATGAGATTTTTAGCATATTTACCAACTGCCGCAACAGATATACTTATTCCATGAGAGCGTATATATTCTGCGATATCACGATAATATACACCTGTTTTAATCATTTCGTCAACAGTTTCTTTTGTACACGGGTCAAGTTTGCTTATTTTTGAATGTGATCTTTTTGCCATAAAATCACCGCCTAAACATCGATACACTCATCTGACTTCACGCAAGCGATTATCTTTATTCCGTCTGCTGAAACTTTTGCTTCAATATCTTCAAAAACGCAGTCTGCGAGAGTTGTGGCTTGTTTATTGTCTGTATTACGCATATTTATGTAGCCTGATTCCGACAAATAATTTATGCTGTCTCTGAGTTCGGATTCCGTCATTGTTGGTTCGAGTGCATATCTGAGCTCGGACAGTTTTACGTACTGAGTTCTGAGCAGATTTATCCCTTTCAGAACAATGCCGTTGTTCCGGAAAAATTTCTTTTGTCTAATTCTTTCCTGCATTTCTTTTGATTCCATTTTAATCACTCCTTAACTGGTCGATTTTATTTTCGAGTCGTGTCATAACACGGATAAAGTCTTCGTTTTTGGTTGTATGTTCTTTTATGTAGTCTATGTTATCGCTGAGTTTCTGCATGTTCGCCTTTATTTCAGCTACTTCTGCTTTTGTGGCGTATTTTTCCGAAAGTGAATATTGTGTCTCACGACTGTTGTACATTTCTTCTTCCAGCTTGTCAATCTTGTCCATTGTGCGTTTCAGAAAATAGCTTATTATTCCTATCGCAATCGTTATAGCCGTCGTTATCACGAAATATATCAAATTTGTTGCCATATTATCACCGCCTAAAAAGTGCTATACCAATATTTTTCAATACCAGTATAGCACATAATTTTGGCGGTGTCTTTTCACGTAGGTCAGTAAATCTCCGGAAAGAAGCTCATCTGACCGTCAATCGGTTCGGCATCTCTGCCTGATATGATTTCACGGACAGTTTTTTCAGAGAGGTTGTATTTTTTTGCAAGCTCACGATAGTTGAAACCGTTAAAACTGTTGCAGATTTCGGCATTACGGAGCTCTCTGAGAACTGTTTCAGCTTTGCAGATATAAACGCTCATTCCGCCGTAATTAGCCACAAGTTTGCGGTAAGCTTCGATTCCGATAATTTCAGCAAGCTCTTTCTGGTCTCCGGTAAGTTGAGTAATATTAATTTTTTCAATCTCCAGAAATATCCCTCCTAAAAAATATGGTATAGCCATTTGAGACTATACCACGTGTTTTTTATACTTTTTTTCTGCACTTTTTTCGTAACGTTTAAGAGTTTCAATAAGCTTGTTTCCGTTTTCGGCGTTGACCCACCGGAGCGGGTCGGTGTCTGATGCAGTGATTTTCAGGGTTTTGCGGACAACTCCTGCAAGTCTTGTCCCTATCGTTTGGCTTGAAATCTCCAAATCATAGCTTTGAATCTGATACATCAACCGCCATGCGAGCGATTGTTGTGCTGGTGACATCATTCCTTTGATAGACTCTTGATTTTTGATTTTATCGCTTGAAGATTTGCAACGATTTCTGATTTCATTTTCGACAAGCTTCATTTCACGGTTAGTTAAGTCTTTCACAGAAGTTTTTCCGGTTACGCCGTAAACAATCTGGTGAAACGGGTCTTCCTTGTTGCCGTGTTCAACAAGTCCTGCGTTCGAGGCTATGGCGTAAAGAACTTTAGCTGTCATGTTATCGAGAACCTCTTTGTAGTGGTTTCCTTGAGATATTCGGAATAAAGTTCTTCGTTGTCATTTTTAAATGCTTTGCTGTCAAAGCGTTCTGATATTGATTCAGACCAGTGAACCGTGAAAA
>CAZTUV010000260.1:0-2368 GCA_964616595.1 uncultured Alistipes sp. | reverse complement strand
CCATATTATATAAAAAAAGTCCAGATTTATACTGGATCTTTTTCAACAGACTGACTCTTACCGATTTTATAAATCGTAAGAGTTTTTATTTTTAAAGCATATCGTTGACAATTTAAAAATAATATAGTATAATAGCTAAAGATTAAATCAATACTGTTAAAATCACTGGAGGATAAAAATTATGGATTCAGAAATTTACAATAAATATGAAATTATTGACGCTCATGCTCATATATTTCCCGAAAAAATCGCACAAAATGCAACCGTTAATATAGGACATTTCTACGATTTGCCAATGGAAAGCTGTGGCATAAGCAAAGAACTTATTAATAGCGGGGATAAAATAGGTGTTTCTCAATATCTTGTTTGTTCAACCGCTACCACTCCACATCAGATAAGTTCAATAAACGCATTTATTGCAAATGAATGTCAACAAAATAATAGCTTTTATGGATTAGGCACTACTCACCCGAATTCAGAAAATATTGAATCTGATATTCAACAAATCAAATCCCTCGGACTACATGGTGTAAAACTTCATCCGGATTTTCAGAATTTCGATGCTGACTCGCCAGAAGCCTTTAAAATTTATGAAATAATAGAAGGCGAACTCCCATTGCTTATTCATTGCGGAGATAATCGTTATGATTATTCAGCACCACAGAGAATTGCGAATATTCACAAGAATTTCCCTAAACTTAAACTCCATGCTGCACATCTTGGCGGTTATCAAAGATGGAAAGAAGCTGAAGAATGTCTTGCAGGCTTAGAAAATGTAGCTTTTGATATAAGTAGTTCCATGGCATTTATGCCCGCCGAACGTACAATACACATGATAAAAAAATATGGAATTGAAAATTGCTTTTTTGGTTCTGACTTTCCAATGTGGAGTCATGAAGAAGAATTAAAAAGATTTCTTGATTTTGGTTTTTCAGAAGAAGAAAATAAAATGATTCTTGCTGAAAACTTCAAAAGATTTTATAATGTTTAATTGCAATTTTTTGTATGATTACAAAGGGTGTGAAAATTAAATGAAAAATGAAATACAACAAAGTAATTATTTTGGTACTGAAAAAATAAGCAAAATCTTATTCAAAATGGCTCCACCAGTTATGCTTGCCCAACTTATACAAGCACTTTATAACATTATAGATAGTCTGTTTGTTGGAAAATACTCAGAAAGTGGACTTACTGCATTATCAATTGTATCTCCATTACAGCTGCTTATGATTGCATTGTCGGTAGGAACAGGAGTAGGAATAAACACCATAATGGCATCAAAACTCGGCATAGGAAAAGAAAAAGAGGCAAACGAATACGCAGGAGCAGGTACTCCAGTTGCAATAGCTTTATGGATAATATTTTCAATAATATGTTATGCAATTATGCCTGTTTATGCAAAGATTCAGACGTCATCTCCGGAAGTTATCGACGATGTTGTAAAATATGGCAGAATTGTATGTATTTTCAGTTTTGGATTATTCCTCGAAAGTATCTGGACAAAGATTCTTCAGGCAAGAGGAAACATGAAAATTCCAATGCTTGCACAAATTGCAGGTGCAATAACAAATATTGTTCTCGACCCGTTACTTATCTTTGGAATATCAGGCTTTCCAGAAATGGGCATTGCAGGAGCAGGAATCGCTACCGTTGCAGGACAAGTAGTTGCTGCACTTATTGTAATGAAAAATGGATTTTACAAATCACCATCAATAAAAAAATATCCACATTATATAAAAAGAATATTTTCTCTTGGACTCCCCAATATTCTTATGCAGTCAGCGTATACACTATATATTTTTTGTCTGAATACTATATTAGCTACTTTTTCTGATTCTGCTGTAACCGTATTGGGACTTTATTACAAATGGCAAACATTTTTCATTATTCCATTAGGTGCAATGCAAACTTGCATAGTGCCAATAATAAGTTTCAATTATGCGTCCAAAAACATAATCAGATGCAAAAAAACTCTTAATACATCTATTATATTCGGAATAATACTTATGTTTTTTGGAACACTTTGTTTCATAATAATACCTGAACCAATGTTGAGATTTTTTTCAAAAGACAAGGAAGTTATCAGTATAGTAATTAATGCATTCAGAATAATTGGATTAAGTTTTATACCACTAGTTACTTCACTTTTACATATCCTGTGTTGTTTCAGGCAGTGGGAGAAAGTCTGAAAAGTTCACTTTTAACAATAATAAGAACAGTATTTTTATTTGTCCCACTTGCATATTTATTTTCAAGATTTGGATTGAAGTATTTTTGGTTCACATTTCCCGTAACAGATGGAATTGTAACAATAATTGGATTTATTATGAGCAGAAATTTCTTCAAAAACAAATCATGAATATTTTTG
>CAZTUV010000259.1:0-2368 GCA_964616595.1 uncultured Alistipes sp. | reverse complement strand
CAATAGTCATATCAAATGATTTTACTGAACTTCTACCTACTATTTTATAAGTTTTCTATTTTCTGTTATTTGTAATTTTTAAAACAACTTTAGATTTTGATTGCAAAATAAAAAATATGCTGAATTAGCAAATATAGAATGTAGTTCGTGTCATCACATTGTAATCTCTATAAATTTTCAGAGATAAGTCAAGAACAAAATTTAATATGCGGGTGTGGTGAAACTGGCAGACACGCAAGATTTAGGTTCTTGTGCCGAAAGGTGTGCAGGTTCAAGTCCTGTCACCCGCACCAATTCAAATCGGCTTGAATGCGTAAAAGCAACGTATTCAAGCTGTTTTTTTACTTTGATATTTCTGATGAAAGAATGATTTTTCAGAAAAGTGCCAACGGAGTTTTTGAACATCTTGAGAAATCAGACCTTTCATAGTACAAAAAATAAGGAGTCTGTTTTGTGCAGACTCCTTATGCTGTAGAAGCAAATTACTGATGCTTGCCGATAATACCATTGATATATTCATCGATAACGTTATCTGCCTTGGTACGCTCACTGTCAAAGGTTTCATGATATACATTCTTATAAACATCAGGTGTACTCCAACCACCCATTTCCATTGCATATTTTTCAGGAACATTCAGCATAGCGGCTGTACTTGCAAAAATGTGTCGGCAGTCATGAAAGCGAATAGCTTCAATACCATTTTGATGCAGAAGTTTCTTGAAACGCTTGCGAATAGTATTGGGCGTTACATTGATGCGATCGGTATCCTTATTGTGCGGAATGGACTGGATCAGCTGATAGATATATGCAGGCAGATTCACATAACGAGTACTTTTGACAGGTTTACAGTGATTTGTTTCTATCCAGCCATCATCTGTTTTGACAATCTCACGTCGAACATACAAACGCATTTTTATAGGATCAACATCACGGAATTGCAGCCCTGCTACCTCCACGATGCGAAGTGATGTATGATACTGAAACTGGTACTGTATACCTAAGAGCGAGATACTATAACCCTTCAACAGGTAGATTTACTTCAAGAGATAGCTTTGCTGGTAAAAATGAAGATCCGCTTAGTCTGAATCTTTATACTTATTGTCATAATAGTCCAACAATTAATGTTGATCCTAGTGGTCATTTTATACTTTCTGCAATTCTCATTGGAGCAGCAATTGGCACTGCCGTATCAGGCGGAGTATCTTTATATAAAGAGGCAAAATCTGCTGGTGGTATTTCAAATATGACTTCGGACAACTGGAAAAATGTTGGAATGTCTATCGTTGTTGGCGGAGTATGTGGCGGTTTTGGCACATTAGGAGCATTAGCAGCCGGTTCACTAATAACATCATCTGCTACAAGTCCATTAATTGTATCAGCAACAACAAGTTCATTGGGATATGCTGTTGGAACTGGTATAGCAGGTGGAATGGCAGGAAGCTGTGCGTCCACTATAACACAACAAGCTTTATATGGTTATAGTGATCCATATGAAATTGCTAGAAATACTGTTATTGGTGGTGTTACTGGCGGTGCGACTAGTGGTACTCTTTGGGCGGCAAGTAGAGCATCTATTAGCACAATTACTGATAAAGTATTATCATCCGGAAAAAGAACATGGGGTAACAGATTGACATTAACAGATCACTATGAAAGGCATGGTGGTGATTTTAATGCTAGAAATGAAGATCATTATGCTAGAATGGCACATAGATTTTATGTGAATCGCTATAATTACCAGACAAAAGTTGATAGTAATGGAGTAATAAGGGTATATGATAAAAATACAAATTCTTTTGGCTCATATAATTCAGATGGTACAACTAAAACCTATTTTAAGCTTAAAAGTCCAAATTATTTTAATAACCAGCCTGGTGAATGATAAGATGACAAGATTATTCAACAAAATTAAATTGTTCTTTTCCAGGCATAATAAAAGCAAAAATTCTATTGTGAAAAAAAGTAGATATATGTGTCCGATTTGCGGATACCCAGAATTATTGGAACCACCATTTTATTCAAATGGTGGAGGCTCTTACGAAATTTGTCCAATTGATTATTCAAAGGAGACATACTTATATGTAAAGGAACAGTGTATTAAAAATTGGAGAAAAAACTGGGTAGAAGATGGAATGAAATGGAATAGCAAAATCAAAAAACCTAACAACTGGAATCCTCAAGAACAGCTAAACAAGCTAATTGAGCGAGGAAACAATTAAAATAATATAACCAAGAATTAATATAGTAATTTTAAGCGGAGCAAACCAACTTTTAAAGTGAGTTTTGCTCCATTTTTTCTTTACAAAAATTAAATAACGTGAGTTCGACAAGAAAAAATCAGTCAACAAGGCATAAAAAGTCCTTTAAT
>CAZTUV010000258.1:0-2379 GCA_964616595.1 uncultured Alistipes sp. | reverse complement strand
AATTTTTAACCCCGATGTCAAATCTGATATCGGGGTTTTTGGACAGGCTGAAATATAAAAATATTATAGATGTTGATTTATACTATGATGACTTAATTGTGCAAAAAATTGATGAGAACATTAATGTTACAGAATATGATTGCAACAAATATTATCAGGAACGCTCTGTCTATGACAATATGTTTATGTAGTTAATTGAAAATCCCTTTACCATTAGCACTCCTTTTAATAAGATATTTGTTTCTAATCTGAAGATGATATTTTTAAGATAATGGTATTGTATTAAGACAAAGCCATTCACACCATGTCTGATAATATTTTGCAACGACATGAACTCCATCATTACTGCATTCTGCTATAAGATTTCCTTCAGAATCATCGAATATTTTATTTACATCGAGATAGAATATTTTTTGTCCGTCAGCGAGTTCAGACATTGCAGAATTAAGAGTATTAATATTTGAATTAGTTATAGCATCGCCTTGGGATTGTCTGTATTGCGTAACATGAAGATTCGCCATAATGTATATCAGTGAATCCGGCTGATATTCTTTAATAATATTTACAAGCTTAATAAATGAATTCATTGTATAATCAAAATCGTTTCCGATTTCATTTACACCAAGCATAACATATATTTTGCCATATTCATTATTAGAAAGCTTATCATAAATTGTATATCCATCGATATATTCATTTTCTATTTTATAGGAGGCAAGCCCTACATCGCAGAAATAATCAGCATTTTGAAGCGTACCATATTCGTATAGTCCCACTGTTCTTGAATCACCTATAAATAATGCATCGTCAAAATATGATGAATCACTTTTTACAAAAGTTTTAGCAATTGTAGTTGGTTCAGTTGTAATTTGTTCTGTCTCATAAATATCAGTTGATAAGTTTTCTGTAACTTCTATATTGTCTTCATTATTCACATTATCTGTACTACTTATATCAATTACCGGAGTTTTTTGAGAAGATACCGGTTCAACTTCTTTACTGCTATTCCAAATTTGTCTGAAAATCAGTGGTGATGCAATAAAGCACGTTATCAGCAGTAGAATTGTATATAAAAATGGATAACCTTTTTTCATCAATATCTCCTTATAATATCAGAATAATATCAGAATCTGAAATACATAAACGGGTCATTCATTCCCTGATACATACAGTAGACAGATGCCCAGAATATTACTAACAGCAATATTATACAAATGATATTCTTTTTAAATTTTTGATAAAGTGTTTTGGGAAACCTTGTTGAAAATATAATGCCGGCAAGGAAAAATTTCCAATAAGTTTTAAGATATTTTATATAATCACCTTCAAGAATAATATTTTTTTCCTGAGGTATGAACGGAAATAATCTTTTAAAGTATATGCCCAGTTCACTAAAGTCAGTTATGGCAAATATAAGCCATGTCAGAGGAATTATAAGAAACATATAACAATGTCCGGCAATTTTGTGCTGGTTAAAAAACTTACCTGTCCAGAATTTTTCAGTAATTATAAGTACAAATAGAATTAATCCCCACAAAATGAAGTTCCAGCTTGCCCCATGCCATAGTCCGGTAAAAAGCCATACTGCCAACGTGTTGAGAACCATTCTTACCTTGCCTTTTCTGTTACCGCCGAGCGGAATATATATATAATCTCTGAACCATGAGCCAAGTGTCATATGCCAGCGTCTCCAAAATTCTGTCATTGTAAGTGAAAGATATGGAAAATCAAAGTTTGTCGGCAAATCAAAGCCCATTATTTTTCCAAGACCTATTGCCATAAGTGAATATCCATAAAAATCAAAGTATAACTGGAATGAATAAGCAATAATTCCCAGCCATGCAAGTGGTGTGGAAATACTTTCATAACCAATCATTGAAATATCATCCCATAATCCTGAAAGCTGATTTGCAATTAAAACTTTGAATCCCAGTCCGATAGTAAAAATTTTCAGACCATCTTCAACTTTTGAAATGCTATGCCTCCTGTTCCTGAGCTGTATGGCGACTGATTGGTACGTTACAATAGGGCCGGCTATTAATTGCGGAAACATACTTATATATGCTCCATAATTTATAATACTGGTTTCACATTGTGCTTTTCCACGATATACATCTATTATATATGAAACATTCTGGAATGTATAGAAACTTATTCCTATTGGAAGAACTATATCCTTTAATGGAAGATTTGCATTAAATATTGAATTGATATTTTCAAATGCAAATCCTGTATATTTAAAGAACAATAACCACCAGAAGTTAAATATTATGCCAATGATAAGCCATATTTTTTTACTTTTGGGATACATTTCTATAAATTGACCTATTATGTAGTTGAATAACAATGTTATCAGAAATAATATTATATATATAGGAC
>CAZTUV010000257.1:0-2389 GCA_964616595.1 uncultured Alistipes sp. | reverse complement strand
ATAATATACTTGTAATAAAGTTAAGGTATTAAAAAATCAATTATTATACTTTAATATTGCTTGTTCCAACTCTTTTTTTCATAAAATTTTCCTTTTATCTTTTTTGAACTTTTTGTTAATTTTTCGCCTTATTCAATGTTAATTCGTTGAATGAGGTCATTTTTTTGCCCTTTTATAGAAAAAGAATATGCGGAGATTCTTTTTTAAAAATTATTTTAAGGAGAGTGCATTATTTGGAAGTTTTTGCAAATGGTAAAAATATACCTACGTATGCCTTTGGAAATCTTTTTATACAAGGTGAAAAACTTGCAGACACTATTACTATATCAATTGAACGATATTATAATGGTAATGACCTTAATGATTATAATTTTATGATAGTGGGTCTTACTGAAGAAGGGTGGGAAATCAATCAGGTTCTTATATCCAGAACCGCTGATAATAAGTATGTGCGGCTGAAATGGAATGTTTCCGGAGACTTTATGGTCAATTCGGGAAAGTTGAAACTTGAACTCAGGGTATTTGATGAAAAAGACGGTGAAGTTTATACTATGATAAAATATAATATGCCGTCGGTTTATGTTCAGCCAACTATAAGCGGAAAAAATGAGTCTCTCCCTGAAACGGAAGAACAGTTTATTAATAATATCAGTCTTGTGACATCTGAATGTATGGAAGAACTTCAGGATTATGCAATTACTGTTGAAAAGGATTTACAGAATAGTGTCAACATTTTTAATTCTAAGATTCAGCAGGAACTTAATGAATTTAATGTCTGGGTTCAGGAAGAATTAGACTCTTTTGATATCGATGAAACTAAAGAACGTCTTGATAATATGGAAACCGATACGGCTATTTATCTCGCACGCCCTGAAGTTATACCAGTGACAAGTTTGCAATACAGTACTATTGAACATAAGAAAAATGCACTTTATGTTATTACGGAGGTGGAATAATGACAGGCTCAGGAACAACAGAAAATCCCTATATTATCATGAATGTTGACGACTTGTATTCTATGTCAACGATTGGAAATAATGAAACTTATTTTCAGTTGGGTGCTGATATAGATTTCAACGATACCGATTATGCAGAAAATTTCATACCAATAAATCTTAATTGCAGGGGTTTTGACGGAAACGGTCACATAATACGAAACGTGAACTACAACAACATTGATACCACATCAAGTATGTTTGCAGTATCGTTTGATGACGGAAACATAGAAATAGATAATCTTAAAATTGAAAATATCAGACTTACAGGAACTAATGTTTTTCTGTTTGCCAATAATGGAGAAAAATGCAATATTTCGCTAACGCACTGTACATTTATATTGAATGATATGATTTCTTTGGCTTCAACACTTCCTACGACTGATAATGCTTTTTGTATCATGCACGACCATAATATAACTATTTCTGCAAATTACTGTACATTCGCAATAAAGGCTGAAATGTATAAATTCTATGCCGTTTTTCAAAGTGACACTCTTTCGTGTACTCAAAGCAGTATAGAAATGGATTTCGTTGCAGTTTCAAATTCAGGAACAAGTTTAATGCCATTATGTTCAAGTACATCTGTTTCGGATTCTTATTTCTTCATAAAAATCAGAAATAATAGTTCTGCGGTTACAAATTATGAAATTTCGTCTGTAACTTCTATTTTCAGCAGGTCATATTTTGTTATTCAAGAATTGAAAAGAATTTCAAAGATTTACTGGTACGGTAGCCTTGAAAGTACTTGTTTTTATGACAAGACAGTGCTTTCAGCAACATCAGAAAAATCAATTGTAAGCGGAACTAGTGCATATTCCGCAAATCTGCATGGTCTTACAACTGAACAGTGTAAAGATGCATCTTATTTACGGTCTATCGGATTTAACTGCATGGGGGCTGACGAATGAATTTTATAATTGATTCATCAATAAATGGTGGATATCCTTATATACAAGATATGGAAAAAATTCCGGATATAATTTTTTCAAAGCCATATTTGAAGTATACTTATATAATAGATAACAAAAAAAATAATGGTTATCCATCATTTGAACCTTTTGAAAATATGCCTTCATTGGTTATGCAGAAACTTTATCCACATGGTTTCATGATATGTTTTGATGATGTGAACAATGGTTATCCATGTATTTCAGAAATAAATAGTATAATCGTAAGTGTATTTTCAGAACTTTATTTTGCTGACAGGCGTATTACTGATATGTATTTTGAACAAAAACGTATTTCCAGAGCTTATTGCAATGAAAAAGAAGTATTTTCTGTAAAATATATAAAGACATAAAAAAAACGGTACTTGTTTCTTTAAGGAATAAGTACCGTTCAGTCTGTTGAAAAAGGTCCAGTATAAATCTGGACTTTTTTTATATAATATG
>CAZTUV010000256.1:0-2412 GCA_964616595.1 uncultured Alistipes sp. | reverse complement strand
TCGCTTAAAGTCGTTTATCAGCAACTATATTCATACCTTTTCTTCTTTGAATGACGCTGTTTTTTGCTTTTCAAGTTGAGTAACTATATAAGATATTGAAGATTTTGCAGAGTAAAAGAATATGGTTGAAGGAAAATCTGTATTTAGAACTGAAAAAGGCTTAGCTAATGGGTATCTTCTGTCTGCGAACAGAAGGATAAATATCAGCATGATGATATAACGACGATGAGAAGAAACAAGGATAAAACTGAAAATAGTGCATGTGCATACTAGAATCAGAGGACTCTGGGAAAATTGGTAACTTGTAATAAACTGCTAAAAGGAAATTGTTATAATTTGTATATGCAATAAGTTTTTGCATTTGTGTCTGAATATGTCAGTTATCCGACATATAGCATTGAATGTCCTGCTAAGACTAGTTTTGTTAGAAAACGTCACCGCTGTTCCTATGATAATTTTTTCTATTTTCTGTTTTACTTGCTTTTCGTATTTGAGTCCTGCAATAATTAGATATAGATTATGACAATTCAGGAACGAGTTGTTCCCATATAACGACATCATTTGTTGAAGAACAAGAATAATACATAAGTATATAGCTTGCATCTTTAGCATCGATAAAGCCATCTTGATTTATATCACATATTTTTATCAGTTCATCATCAAGAGAAGGTTGAACGCCGGTTGAAAAATCCGCATAAGTTTCAAGTACAAAAGAGGCATCAACAGAATCTACAATATTATCATTATTAGTATCTCCAAGGCTATCAAAAAGTGTTATTTCATATGTAAAAATAGATTTATCGTCACCTAATGGAATGATATTTACTTCAGCTACTTTAGTATCTAAAAAGAGTTCGTCCAGTTTTTTATCAGAGTAGCAACTTTTTATAATATTTTCTGATTGTGTATTGATATAATAGTCACCATTTTTATCAGTAAGAGGAGTTTGTACTTCAATAGTGATTATAATTGACAGACCATCAAGACTTACTTCTCCAAAAGGAGAATAGTATTCTGTTTTATTTGGACTTCCTTCAACAGAGATTGTAGCTTTCTTATAAAGTGCTTGAACCGTTGTATCTGAAACTATTGTATCAGGTGTTGCACTCCACATATTGAAAGCCTGTTCAGTATATCTGTCTATGTGCTTATGCAGAGATGAGGTATCGACTTTTGAATAATCTATTGTTTCACCCTCAAACACTTCAATAACTTGCATAACATTCCCATCAAAGTCAAGAAATGTCATTTTATGTGAAGTTATTTCTTCATCTGCAAAAACATTAAATGGCATAATGTTCATCATTAAAACCACTAAAGAAAAAAATATATTTTTTTTCATTTTTCATTTTCCTTTCGTTTTGAACCAGATTTTTTTCTTCTTATTTTATAAGTTATTAATGCAGAAATTATAAAAGTTATCGTAAAAATCCCAATAATAACCATCAAAGTCATTGTACTAATTGAATTATCCATAAAAACTCTCCTTTTTAAGCATTATAACATAAAATCACACATTTGTCTACTCTTATATGAACTTAAATTATATTAGACCTGTTCTAAAACCTTAATTTGTAGAGTGCTGAAGATTATAAATTGCACAGATAAGAGAAGCTCGCAAAGCAAATCTGCGACGTTTATTTCTGTAACGGGAAGAAAGAATACGAAAACGTTTTATATAACGATTAATGTGTTCAATAAAAATTCTTCGTCTTGACAAATCAGCATTGAACACTTTTTCAACATCATTAAGTCTGTGATTTTTAGCAGATTTTACAAGAGTCAGACTGCTGAAATGCATATTGGAAATTCCCTGATAACCACTGTCAGCTATTATAAAAACATCTTCAGCGATGGTCTTCCGCCTTTTATGCGTTTACATCTGTCTGCTTCTTTAAGTATTTCAAGCATTTTATCAATATTGCTTTATTTACTCCAAAATATTTCTGATAATCTTTTTCTTTTAACTTCTCTATTCTTTTCTGATTGTCCATTTTTCATCACCATTACTATTTTAACGTGAGTTCGACAAGAAAAAATCAGCCAACAAGGCATAAAAAGTTCTTTATTTTTTCATTTTCAGAGAACACAGCCGGCTTTTTAGGCAAAAATAAGTATGCAGACAGAACAGAAAGAAGATTAACAAGGAAATTATCAATACTTCTGTGTCTTGAATGTTCTATCTGACAGATATTTTTCAAAAAATCATTTACCGATTCAATTACTGAACGTTTTCGTAGCATTAACATATCATAATAATCAGTCAGCTTGTTCTTCATATTCTTCTTTAGTCTCGTTACAAGTGTGATATTTCTTTTGTAAGATTTTCGATTACTTTTTCATTTTGGTCATCAACGTTTCCTGATGTGAGACAAAAAGACAGAATTTCTCCACATTCATTGATTATCAAAT
>CAZTUV010000255.1:0-2433 GCA_964616595.1 uncultured Alistipes sp. | reverse complement strand
CTAAATTTTTAACCCCGATGTCAAATCTGATATCGGGGTTTTTGGACAGGCTGGAATCTTCCTGTTAACAGGAAGATTTTTTAATTGGAAACAGTCGTTCCTGAAGAAGTTGTTGTACTATAAGATGAGGTTTGACTACCTGAATTGGTATTTGTTGAACCAGTACCAGTTCCTGTACCAGTAACGGTTGTAGTTTCAGTAGTTTCTTCATTAACAGAGGGTTCAACGCCATTCAGCCCATAGCATTTTTGATATTCAAGAATAATATCACGTATCATATATTTTGAATATTCACCGCCTTCAATCACACCGGCAAAAGCTATTTCCGGGTCATCAGCAGGTGCGAACCCAATAAAGAAAGAGTTTTGTTTACTAAGGTCATTCTGGTCAGTCTGAGGAGTACCGGTTTTAATAGCAACATCAAATCCAAGATTTGAAAGTGAATATTTAGATAAAGTAATACTTTTAGATGCATCAATCATTCCACTTATAATAGGGTCGTAAACAGAATCATTCAATAATTCTATTTCTTCAGCAACAGTTGGTTGTGTCTGATAAACAACTTCATCTGTACCATATTTATAAAGACTATCCACAAGATATGGTTTATAACGTACGCCATGGTTTGCTATTGTACTTGCAACAACTGCCATTTGTAAAGGAGTCATACCACAGTCATAGTTACCTATACCAGCCTGAATCACAAATCCCACATACCATGGCTGACCACGTTCAGCAAAAGTTTCCGGATTACAAAGATATCCGGCAACGTCGCCGGTTTCAATACCTGTACTCGAACCAAGACCATACAATTCAGAATACTTTGTTATATTATCAATGCCAAGGCGACTCGAAACTTCATAAAAATAACAGTTACATGAAACTTGTATAGCACGTCTTGCCGATATATAGCCATGAGTTCCTGTACATGAAAATACCGAGCCATAGAATTCATAAGTATGACCACAATATAGAGCGGTACTGGCGTTAACTATTCCTTCATTAAGTGCAGCGGTAGCGGTTACTGTTTTAAAAGTCGAACCCGGACGATAAAGACCATAGGTACAACGATTAAGGAGTGGAGAATCTTCATCATTAAGAAGCTCCTCATAATTTGTAGCATAATCATTAAGATTATAAGTAGGAGCGGTAGCCATTCCCTTAACAGCACCTGTTTTAACGTCGATTACCACAATAGCACCTTTATTAACATCTGTAAGATGCCAGCTTGTATTAATACTCTGGAAATTATCTAAAAAATCATCAAGGATTCCCTGCAATCTGACTTGATATTCGCTATCAACAGTAAGCTTTACAGTATTTCCGGAATTTGTCTGACTGATTGTTTTCACATCAGAAACAGCTCCGTCATTAACATAAATTTCCTCGATACCATTTTGACCACGCAATTCAGTTTCCATAGCACTTTCGATACCACTTTTTCCAAGAGTATCGTCAAGTGAATAACCTTTTGCTTTCAGTTCCTCATATTCTTCTGCATAAACAGGACCTACCGTACCGATTTCGTGTGGAAGAACATCACCACGTTCTATAAGTCTTTCAGAAACTTCAACAACTTCTATACCATGATATATATTACTAAGTTCTTTCATTTCCGAAACGGTACTTTGGTCTGCATCTTCAATAAGCACAAAATCATTATTATAAGAGAACTCCTGTTCAATCATAGTATAACGCATACCAGCAATTATACGTTTTTCACGTTCAGTATATTCATCTGATATCTCATAATCTGAAATAAGCTTATCAATACAGTTTTCAGCAGTTGCATATACATTGAGGTTAAGATTTTCCCTTACATTTGAAACATCATCTTCTGTAAATTCATAAGGTTCAGTCATTGTTACCGGCAGAGAATCTTTAAATTTACAATTATGTTTTAACAATGTCATATATACATTTATAAGAAGTTCATTTCCATCTGCCATTTCATCGGTAAACAAGGCCTTCTGCAATACAACATCACATCTTTTGTCATTTGTAACAATAACGTTTCCGTTAAAATCAACTATTTCTCCACGGGTTGCTTTTACTTCTTTCTGATATATAAGTGTATTATCATTGACAGTATTGTCACCCGAATTATCACCTCCAACCACCTGAAGCTTTACAAGACGCATAGAACTCCATATCACTGCAATTATAACCGCCATAACTATTATAACTGACTTGATTGTTTCCGACAACGTTTTTATATAAATCACTCCTCTCCAATAATATTTCTACACATATTTTTTTAATAAATACTGAAAATATACCATTAACTTTGTTCACGTTTAATTGTTTCTTCAATAGTGAAATGTGTTTTAGGCATAAGAAAATGATTTATCAATTTCAGTAAAAGAGATACAAATACCGATGATATTACTGTATATGCCCATACTTTCAGTGTATATTCAGTAAATATTATTT
>CAZTUV010000254.1:0-2437 GCA_964616595.1 uncultured Alistipes sp. | reverse complement strand
GCGTAGTATCTGGCTTGCAGGTCTTCCGGTAAGGCTGATACGGGTATCATATAGCAGGGCTGATTATTATATATGTTATTAATCTGTTCAGATACTATTTTTCCGATTTTTATTAAACGCTGTATATATCTTTCAGAACAGCCTTTTAATTCTGCTGTTTCTTTTACTGTCAGATAGTCCAAATTTTTTCTCCTTTCTGTCGGAGCAGATATGCCCCTACAAAAATTTTCTTTGTAGGTATTGACTTTTTCACATTTCTGTGATACACTTAAAACGGACATTAAAGAAAGTGTATTTCTTTCTCTAACGTTTCGTTTTCCAGTTTCAAGGTTGTTATAAGTTCTTCAAAACGATAGCCTTGTAACTGGATTTTTTCTAAGTGCTTAATCAAACGGTCATTGATGTTTATAAACTTCTGCTTGACTATTCTTGTCAGCTGTGGCAGTTCTGCATCGAGTTCCATGCCAATGATGAAATCTGCGGTATCCTGTTCCAGCTGAATGAGTGTTCTGACAACCTTGAATTGTGATTCAAAGTTACCTTGCATTTCGTCACTCACCACAATGCCTGCCAGTGAATTTATAGTTACAGCAACGCTTTTCAGATATGACTGTGCTTTACATAAGTAGTTCATATTATTCACCTCTTTTCTGTTTTCAAGTTTCTTTTCAGCCTTTTGGCTGTGGGATACGGCTGATTCAGGCTCAACCGTTCAGAAGCCTTTGATTTTATTTTTCAATGAAAATTCCACATTCTCCGAGCAAGTCAACGATGTCTCTCGTATACCCAATGATTCCCTCGTACTCAAGCCATGTTTGCAGTATTTCTGTCGCCGAATATCTTTTTTAATTTCTTCAAAATTTTCATAATTGTCACGATATGTTTCGTTGAACGCTTCGATAATTTCTTCTTGCACCTGTTTCATCTCCTTTCAAGCTATAAAATAGTCTTAACGCATCAATGCTTTGTAAACATCATTCATTATCGCAATGCAAGAATCACCCCATACATTGATATATTGTTTGCGTCCGTTCACATAGGTGATACGCACAAGTTCTTCGCCGTTCATATTGATGTATTCCAGTTTGGTGATTTTCGCCCTTGAATACATCACAAGGATTGTACCAAGTTTGTCAACAAACTCTTTCTTGTTCTCCATGTTTTCACCTCCTTTCATTCATCGTCGGAAAAGAATTCTTCTGAATCTTTGAATTCGTTCCAGCATTCTGTCAGAGCATCTTCAAAATCTGAAAAAATATTAAGATTATAACAGGCATATTTCGATAAATAATCCTTGAATTTTTTCATATCCTTTGCGAGGTCGCCTTTTGGAGTATCTTCTCCAATATATCTGCTGACGACGTAATCAAGAAATGCACGAACCATAATAATCACTTCCTTTCAAGTCCTATGAGGGACTTATTTTTTTAGATTGCTTTCTTGTCCTCGATGAGCAGGTAATCAATGCTTACTCCGAGTGTTGCAGCAATACTTATAATCATCTGCGTTGAAGGATTGAAACCGTCATATTCCAACTGCGAAATATATGACTGTGTCACCTGCATTCTGTCTGCCAGTTCGGTCTGCGTGTAGCCAAGTTCCTTGCGGCGGTGCTTTATTTTCTGCCCGAGTGTCATAAAATTACTCCTTTCTATTTACTTTTAAGATTCGTTATGATAAAATAAATATGGGTTTTTATACCTTCAAATATTACCACCATTTATATTATACATCAAATTTGTGAATATGTCAAGCGAAAATAATCGCAAATTTGAATTTTGTTGATATTACACTATTTAGGAGGAACTTTTATGGAGATAATTAACAGAATTCTTGCATTGTTGCAGCGAAATCATCTTACACAGACAGACATTTGTAAACATTTGGGAATTAAAACCAATGTTTTTACTACGTGGAAAACAAGAGGAACTGACCCACCTACCAAATATATAATTCAAATTTGCGAATTTTTAAACATTACTCCTGAGTATTTACTTACAGGAAAAGAATCCTATGTAGATGAAAAAGAAAAAGGGAATAACATACATACCGGCAATGTGACAAATAGTAAAATAGTCGGAGGGCATGACAACAGCTTGAATTCATTTGATTCAATAAGTGATGATGCCTTGGAAATTGACAAAATAATAAAATCCTTTGATCCTAAAAAAAGAGCGAAATTCTTATATCAAGTTTACGATTTGGCAGACAAATTGAAAGATAACTAACCACAAAATTTCTCAATTAAAGCTATACCATTTGTATAAAAACAGGTCACCAACCAGTTGGCGTCCATCTGCGATTTAGTTGGCGGGTTGGTGGCTTATTTTTATCTCTCAAAATCGAATTTAGACATACATTTTTAAAAATCTGTTTAAATTTATAAAATCAATTTAAACGCTAAATATAGCCATTTGCAACATTTTGTTGAAATTCT
>CAZTUV010000253.1:0-2438 GCA_964616595.1 uncultured Alistipes sp. | reverse complement strand
TCTTAAATCATTGTATAAAAATAACGGCTCTTCAGGGAAACCGTTATTTTTTATGATACTGATGTCAGACTCCCTGTTATTTACAGTTTATGGGATTACGGAAATCATGGGAAAATGATATATTATTTTAATTTTCTGATAGTGTAACCTTCTTTAACTTTCATTACCCCTCTGTCAATAGCAAGTGCATAATCTGGAATATCCTTTGTAACGGTAGTTCCGGCAGCAGTGTAGACAGCCTTTCCGAGCTTGACAGGAGCAATGAGATTTGTGTTGCAGCCTATAAAACATTTATCGCCGATTATACAACGACTTTTTGTGATGCCATCGTAATTGACAGTGACAGTACCTGCTCCTATATTTGCTTTTCTGCCAATATCGCTGTCACCTATATATGCTAAATGTGCAATGGCAGTTTTTTCACCTATTGTGGAATTCTTCAGTTCAACAAAATCTCCTATTTTAGCTTCTTTTTTAATAAAGCTTTCCGGTCTTATATGAACATAAGGTCCAATATTAACACTATCTTCCACTATTGAATCATATATTTGAGAAGTATTGATTATAACGTTATTACCGATTGTACAGTTTTCTATAATAGAATTCGTTCCGATTACGCAATTGTTTCCGATTTTAGTTTTGCCACGGATTATAACTGATGGTAAAATTTCAGTTCCTGTACCGATTTCAACGCCACGTTCAATTATAATACCATCTGTACAAGTAAACTCCACACCATTGGCAAGATGTTTTTCAATAACCATCATACGGGCGTATGTATTGAGGTTAAGTAAATCTTTTCTGTCATTTGCTCCTTTAATTATGTCAGGGTTGTCAGATTTATAAGCACCAGCGTTTTTGCCCTCTGAAATTGCTATTGCAATCGTATCTGTAAGATAATATTCTTTCTGAACATTTTTACAAGTAATTTTATCAAGTAGTTTTATTAAGTCAGCTGTTTTAAACCAGTATGCCCCAGAATTTACTTCTTTAATTTTACGCTGTTCTTCAGTTGCATCTTTTTGTTCAACGATACCGTTAATACCATTTTCGTTGCGAATAATACGTCCATAACCGAAAGGTTCTTCAAGTTCAGCTGTAATTACAGTTACAGAATTATTATTCCGGCAATGATATTCAAGGGAATTTTTTATAGTATCCTCATCAATAAAGGGTGCGTCGCCGTTTAAAATAAGGGTGTTTCCAGATATATCTTCTTTAAGGAACGGTACAGCCTGCATTACAGCGTGACCAGTTCCGAGACGTTCTGCCTGTAAGACTGTTTTGCAACGTCCATTAAGATATTCATCAATCATTTCTCCCTGAAATCCTTTTACAACACAAATATCATTTATATTTGATTTTTCACAGGCTGTAACAACCCATTCAAGCATAGGTTCGCCAAGAACTTTGAAGAGCGGTTTAGGAATGTCTGCTTTCATACGTTTTCCCTGTCCGCCTGCAAGAATTATAGCTTTATTCATAATTTTAGCCCCTTTGTATTTATTTGTCTGAATTGTTTCCAGAAATTTTTATACTTAATTTATATTATTACAAAGATTAACAATAATTGCAAGCATTTTTTTTCGTATTTGAATTTTTTTGTGAAATTTTGTCTATTATGCTACAAAATAACAAGAGAATTTTTACTAATGTATATATAGTATTTTTTTTTGAAGTGTGCTATAATATATATAAGTCGGAATGGTAGTTATTATTTTTTACCACTTCCGGTAATGTTAAAAAACGGAGGTATATACCAATGGCAAACAAATATTGTTACCTTTTCTCTGAAGGTAATGCAAACATGAGAGAACTTCTTGGTGGTAAGGGTGCTAACCTCGCTGAGATGACAAACATCGGCCTTCCTGTTCCTCAGGGTTTCACAATCACTACAGAAGCTTGTACTCAGTATTATGAGGACGGCGGTATCAGTGATGAAATTCAGGCTGAAATCAACGAATATATCGTTAAAATGGAAGAAATCACAGGTAAGAAGTTCGGAGATAAGGAAAATCCACTCCTCGTTTCTGTACGTTCAGGTGCAAGAGCTTCAATGCCTGGTATGATGGATACTATACTTAACCTTGGTCTTAATGAAACTGTTGTTAATACAATCGCTGAAAAGTCCGGCAATGCAAGATGGGCTTGGGACTGTTACAGAAGATTTATTCAGATGTATTCAGACGTTGTTATGGAAGTTGGTAAAAAGTACTTTGAAGAACTCATCGACAAGATGAAGGAAGAAAAGGGCGTTACTCAGGACGTTGAACTTGATGCTGATGACCTTAAAGAACTCGCTTCACAGTTCAAGGCTGAATATAAAGCAAAAATTGGTACAGATTTCCCAACAGACCCTAAGGAACAGCTTATGGGTGCTATCAAGGCTGTATTCCGTTCATGGGATAACCCAAGAGCTAACGTTTACAGACGTGACA
>CAZTUV010000252.1:0-2454 GCA_964616595.1 uncultured Alistipes sp. | reverse complement strand
GTTTTTATATCCATGAGCATTTCATTGATACTTTGATATCTATAAGGAAGTTCCGCACAGGCTTTGTTTATTATTTTCGAGAGGTCATACGATACATTCCCTGAAAGATTTGCGATACATTTGCCAAAAGAATATATATCACTTCTGTAATCATATATATTACTATTATAAACCTCTGGTGCAGTATATTCAGCCGTACCTGAAAAATAACGTTTTTCGCCGGCATACCCCGAAATGTTGAAATCTCCTATTTTATATATGCCATCTTTTGAAACAAAAAAATTATCTGGTTTGACATCGCAATGAACCACTCCGACAGAATGTATATATTCAAGACCCTTTCCAATATCATTAATAAGCATATATATGGAACTTTCTGAAAAATAACTTTTTTCATAAATCGGAGAAAGACATTCCATTCTAATCATAAAAAGATATTTGAATTCTGAAATTCTCTGAATCAAACTATCCTGATATTGTGTAATATATGGATATTCTTTAAGCATCAGCATAATCTCGGACTCTTTTTCAGCAACAGATAGTTTTCTGTTCAGGCTACCAAGACTATCCGCAAAAACAGGTTTAACTTTAAGGGCAGACACTTTATTTCCAGAATATATTTTATAGACTTCACTATAAGTGCCCTGTCCTATTTTTTCATCTATATACCAATTATTCCAAAGAGGTTGTTTAATGTAAGAAAGTAGTATATTCATACAAATCGTTCCTTTTTCATGTAATAATGGCAGATATCAAGATATAACTCTTATAAAATAAACAGAACAATATAATCCATACTATTCTTATTTCAGAAATCTCTTTTTATAAATTCTTCAGCAGTAATTGGTTCGGAATAATAAAACCCCTGAAAACTTGTTATATTATAATTCCTGAGCAAATCACGCATATCAGCATTTTCCACGCCCTCAACGCAAATTTCTGCCTGAAACGAATTTGCAAGTGAAGATATAAATTTTATTGTTTGCTGGTCTAAAAAGTTTTTTTCTATATTTTTCACAAACTCACGGTCAATTTTTACAGTGTCAACATGAAGCCTTCTTAAAGTATCGATAGAAGAAAATCCCGTGCCAAAATCATCGAGAGCAATTTTTATACCATTATCACGAAATATCCTAAACATATTATCCAACGAATTAATATTAAATAATCGGCAACGTTCTGTAATTTCAAGGCATAAATTCTGAGACGGAAATCCTGTTTCTTCAAGAATGGAGAAAACACTTGAAACAAAGTCGTTTTTTTCGAATTGTGAATAGGAGATATTAATGTTCATTACAAAATCAGGGTATTTTTCCAGAAATTTCTTACCATCTTTCATTGCCTGACGCATAATCCATTTACCAAGTTCAGGAAATAATATATCCTGTTCAAGTACCGGTATAAATCTCATAGGAGATACCACGCCATATTTTTCATTTTTCCAGCGAATAAGGGCTTCCATACCCTTAAGCTTTTCGCTGTCAGCATACATTATTGGTTGATAACACAAATAAAATCCCTTACAATTATCAAGCACGCTGTTACGGATAACATTAATAGTTTCTATATTATTTATATTCCTGTCGTTTTCAGACGGACTAAAAACGGACATTTCGCCATATTTTTTATTTTTCGATTCATAGTATATATATTTCAAACATGAATATACAGTTTGACTTTCGATATTAAAATCTTCAAGTGACATAAATCCGCAATTAAGTGAAAGATATAATTTTTCTTTTTCCACAAACATACCCTGAGAGATCTGTTTTTGCAGTTCCTTATATAGTTGGAATGATTTATCCTGATTAAGAGGAGAATGACTGACTATGACGAATTTTGTACCGTCCATACGATATATATCGCCATATTCAGAAAAGATATTTTTTATACAGTTCGAGAAAGCTCTCAGGGCATCGTTTCCGAATTCATAACCATAAACTTCATTAATAAAAGAAAATTTATTTATTCCTATGATAAGCATGGAAGTTTTTATTTTCTTCCATATAAAAGACTTTATATCATCAAAAAAACTATAAAGACTCTTCATTCCTGTTATAGTATCTATGTAATTAAGAGAGCTGTTATTTTTTATTGCACCTGCAAAATATTCAGGTTCACCATTTTCGTCATATATAACAGCACCCTTACAGGTACAGAAAACATAATTATTATCAGCTGTTTTAGCACGATATTGCATATTATGGAGTTCTTCTCTACCCAACAATATTGATTCAAGACTTTTTTTATAATGTTCACGGTCATCAGGGTGGACATGTTCTCCCCATACATTTTCGGCATCATATATATAACGTTGAGGCAAGTTAAAGAAATTCACTGCATTATCTGACCAACGTGAAAAATTTTGTTTAATATCATGTATATATACGTAACTACCCTCAGCCAAAATGGAGAAAGTTTCAAAAATACTGTCTAATCTTTTAAGTCTGTTAC
>CAZTUV010000251.1:0-2464 GCA_964616595.1 uncultured Alistipes sp. | reverse complement strand
CCAGAGAAATGACCGTTACAGAGTTTATCCAAAAGCACAATCTGAGATATGATGCACGCATTGTTGGTCAAGTTCTGAAGAAATACGGCTATGAAACAAAAAGAAAAAAAGTGAACGGAAAAGCTACACGAGTAATTGAATTACCATACAAAAAATGGTTAGAAAACAATAGAAATTATTAATCAAGATAATGCAAAATTAACTGAACAGGAAAAATAAAATGAAAGTGAGGAAATTATATGTCAAAAAAATCAAAGGTCACTCCAAAGCTTGACCTTGTTTTCAAGAAAATATTCGGAGATGTCAATAACACCGATATACTGACGGATTTTCTTGCAACAGTACTCGAAATCAATCCATCAGAAATAACAGAAGTTGAAATTCTGGACAATGAAATAATACCTGACATCCTAATTTCAAAATTTAGCCGTCTTGACCTAAGAATAACTATTAACCATACTACATCGGTAAATATTGAAATACAGGTACTGAACTACGGCAACTACAAGGAACGCACATTGTTTTATTGGGCGAAGATGTACACTGGTGAACTTCAAAAAAACGAGGATTATCTTAATCTGAAGAATGCAGTCGCAATCAATGTTATTGACTTCAATCTTTTTGATTGCAAGGAATATCATTCGACTTTCAAAATATTTGAGGAACACCGTCAGGAACTTTTTACGGACAAGTTCAGGATTGATTTTCTTGAACTTCGTAAGGCTAAGAAATGTAAGGAGTGTGGTTCTATGACTGATAAGAAACAGATGTGGATGGACTTCCTAAACACCAATGCCGAGGATGATGAAACACTTGAACGTCTTGCATCAGGTTCTCCAGTTATGAAAAAAGCTGTTGCTGTTCTTCGTCAGATGAGTGCTGATGAAAAAGAATTGTATGAAATCGAACAACGTGAAAAGATTATTCGTGATGAAGTCTCTGCAAGAACTTATGAACGTCAACAAGGTGAAAAGCAAGGAGCAGAAAGAGAACGTAATTTACTAATTAACAAAATGAAAAAATCAGGAATGTCAGACGAGCAAATACAAAAAATTTTAGAAATCAACTAAAAGTTAACACATACTAAAAAAGTTGTCATTTAGACAACTTTTCTTTTTTTCAGATATTTGCATCTTTTGTGAGTTCGTTTGCAAATCAATTAAAACTCACAGAAGGGAGAAAATAAAGATACTATCGACTCGACGTTTTTCATCACCATTATGATAATTTTTTTCCTGTCTAATTATTAATATTATATTAACTTTGATTTAGGGTGCCACGTGTAACGTGTCGGGGGGCACCTAGAATATGGCGGGGGTGACACCCATAACGTGGCAGGGGGTGAAACTAATTTAGCAAGCAACGTTTGTGCGTACGCACAAACCGATTTTCAAAGCTTTGAAAATTAATTTGGAAGACTCCCAAACCCTCTTATAGATAAAAAGTAAAAGATATAATTATATGATTTTGGAGTAAGTAGAAAAAAAGAAAAAGCTATTTGTGATGAGATTTCAGTAAAGACATATCAAAAGCATATGAATGTTATGAATGACAAAAGAACAGATAAAAAAATGTTCTCAAGTTAAATAAAGATACTACAATTTCACTGACTTTAGACAATGGCAGTTCATTATCATAAATAGTTATTGTAGACAGGTGTAACATTACATTTGTCACCGTTACTGTTTTAACAGTCAAAAGCCTCTTTCACAAGACTAGCACAAGCATTGCTTGCTAAATTAGTGTCACCCCAGACACGTTATACATAGCACTGAATAATATTTTTAGTTTTTAGTAAAGCAATTTTTTGAAAATCTCAAACTTTTCGCAAACAAAAAATAATTAATTAATAATTCGTTCACAACCATTCGTCATTTTGCATAAACAGTAAGGGTGTACATTAAGAAAATATTAATGTACACCCTGTTTTTTTTCGATTTTATGGGACAAACTTAAAAAAGGTGTACAAGGTGAACATCAATTTTCTTGTAAAAGTCTCTAAAACATACTTTTTGAGGGTTTCATGTAACCCTTTTGTAACTTTTCCCCCTTTTTTTTTAGTATTTAATAGTAAATTGATGTTCACCATGTTCACCTTTTCTAATTTTCTTGGAAATATAGGCTTTTTTTAAAGGTGAACATCAACCAAAATTCATGTTCACCCATGTTCACCGTTTACCAAATTTTCCCAGAAACATAGGCTTTTTTTAAAGGTGAACATCATTTTTTTCATTTTCGTCACTTTCACCAACTCCCTTCTGTGAAATAAAAAAAACAGTAGCTTGACAAGCTACTGTTGATTGTGCTATAATGGCTGTAGAGGGCAGAGCTACCACACACTGCCCCCGAATACATGAGATACGACCTCACATATCCACCGTTACCTTGATTATACACTAATTGCAATTAGTTGTCAAGAGGGTAATTATGGACTTATAGGCAGTATCTCCGATTTTACGGAGGT
>CAZTUV010000250.1:0-2470 GCA_964616595.1 uncultured Alistipes sp. | reverse complement strand
TTTGTAAACAATGTATAATATAGATAATATTGCAACGAATACTGCACCAAGTACAGCCAAACTTGTACCAAACACTTTGCGTGGATAATCTTCTTTATTTTTTTTACTCATGTAAAATCCCTCATTTCATAAAAATAAGAAACAACAGAATTGTCTTTAATACAATTATATAGTATCCATAATTATTTGTCAAGGATTTTTCCGAAATTTTTTATTTCAACATAATTTCAGAAACAGTCTAATAAAATTAATCAGGGGGATATTATGAAGGAAAAATTATTTTTTTATATAAAAGTTTTTTTGGTAGTATGTATGGCGATATTTTGTCTTATTGAAACAGATATAATAAGCTATGCAGTTTTTGGAGCTGTTAAACGTTGTATATATGTTATAATACCATCTCTTTATGCAATGATGATTGTATCCTCATTACTCATAAAAAGCAATATTATTGAGAAAATCTCCTTACTTACTGGTAATCTTGGAAAGTTTCTTTTTGGTATGGAAAAAGAAGTATTTTCAATATTTTTATTTAGTATGGTTGCAGGTTATCCTGTCGGCACTAAAATGCTTTGTTCATCATATGAGAATGGAACTATTGATAAAGAAAGAGCAGAATTATTTAGTGGAGTATGTTTTGGAGCAGGTTCATCTTTTATATATGGTTGTATTGCGATACAGCTTTATGGAAATCGTACAGCTGGAAATATAATATTCATTTCTACCTTGATGGCAAATATATTTTCTGCATTTATTCTATCGGTATTTATGCGACGCAAATGCAACGGTCACAAAGGAAAAAATAAAATAAAACTTTCTTCAGACGTTCTTACTGAATCTGTTATAAGTGGTGGTCATTCCATAATGAACATATGTTTTATGGTTGTTATATTTGCTGTAATCACCGAAATATTGAAACGTTTTGGTATAATATCCGTTATAGGTGAATTGTTTTCCAATATATTCAATCTTTCGGAAATAGATTCCAAGCAGTTTATTGAAACAATTATTGATATTACTGCTGTAAGTAACTTTTCTATAAATAATTATGAATTACTTCCATATATTAGTTTTCTTGTATCATTTGGTGGAATATGTGTAATATTGCAAATTTCAATGGTTTCCGGAAAGCTTTCTTTGAAACCGCTTATTTTTATAAGAATTTTCACTGCTTTTTTAAGCTTCATTTTATGTAAACTGATAATGCCGTTTATGCTGTCAGGTGAAGTTATTATGACTTCAAAAATTAATGTTCATACATATCAAGCACATTCTCCTATGCCCTCTGTAATTCTTATTATTATGACAATTTTTCTGTTATGTGAGTATGAAAAATTAAAGCCTCTGAAATTGGAGTGATATTATGTTTAAAAAAATTAACGATAAGGCACTTGAAACTTTTTACCTTACACCACTTATTCATATGAACGGCAACAAGGAGATACTTATAGAAAATTGTCGCAGAATTGAAGAATGTAGCGAAATATTTATGCGTCTTATTTCTGGCAATCTTTGTATTAATATATGGGGGAATGGTTTAAGGGCATATGATTTTCATAATAATGGTCTGCTTGTAAACGGAAAGATTTCCCATATAGAATTTATAGAAAGGAACTCGAAAAACGATGAAAAATCAGTTGAAAGGCTGCGTGAAAATTAATGTTGAAGGAAGAAATTTATATAAATTTATAAATGTTTTGCATGAAAGTAATATAGACTGTTTTGCACAGTACTGTCGTAATAATGTTTTTTATGCCGAAATTTATCGCAGTAATCTTAAAGAAATACAATCAATTGCGGAAAGTTTAGATATGAATTTATCAAGTTTTGAATATGATACTATTTCTTCAATTATGATACGTCATAGAAAACGTTTCGGGTTGATTATAGGAGTTATTTTATTGATATCGATTTCCGTGTACTTTTCTGAAATAGTTATGACAATTGAAATACAGGGCAATTCAGCAGTAAGCGATTCTGATATTATGTATGCTCTTAAAGAACTCAATATTAAACAGGGAACTTTTATAAAAGATATAAATTTTCCATATTGCGAAAATGAACTGATGCTCATGGTTGATGGAATATCATGGGCAGGTATGCATATTACAGGAAACAGAATAGTGGTAGAAGTTACAGAAATAGTTGACAAACCTGAAGTTATTAATGAACGTATACCATGCAATATTGTTTCTGGAAAAGATGCATATATAACTTATACTTCAGTTTATGATGGTCAGCTTATGCATAAAGTCGGGGATTATGTGCCTATGGGGACTTTGTTGATTAATGGCGTTACCAAGGACGAAACGGGTCATGTGAATTTACATCATTCAAGAGGGAAAATTATTGGTACTTATTCTGAAACAGTAACATTTGAAGAAGATTACACAACAGAACAATATGATAATACTGGAAAAAGTTTAACTAAAAAATATCTTAAACTTTTTAATTTTAAAAGACCATTGAC
>CAZTUV010000249.1:0-2482 GCA_964616595.1 uncultured Alistipes sp. | reverse complement strand
CATATTATATAAAAAAAGTCCAGATTTATACTGGACCTTTTTCAACAGACTGAAACGGGTACATTAACTGTACCCATTTTTTATTTAATGCACCTGACTTTTTAAATTATAGACTGTTAACAACGTAAATCATATTACCGCCGTTTCGTTTAGCATTATGCATAACGTTATCCATTTTAAGAAGAAGTGAACTTACATTCAGGCAGTCATTAGGAAGGTAATGATATATACTTCCTGATGCTGTACATTGTACTGTAATACTTTCTATTGTAATAGGAGTTGATATAGTAGCACGTATTTTATCAGCGATTCTCTGAGCCTGACTATCTGGTATATCATCATTGAATACAAAACAGAATTCATTGCTTGTGATATTGTAGATTGTGGCTGAATCGCTAAATTCATCGGTAAGCATTTCGCCGATGGCAGCAAGGTATTCATCGCCGAATTCGTATCCGTATGTATCGTTTATTATACGGAAATTATCAATATCAAATACACCAATATTGAACTGACCTGATTCAAGCTTTCCGGCAAGGTCATCTTCAAGGGCATAACGGTTTTTCATTCCGGTAAGAATGTTAACAAGAGCAATATCCTGCATTTTCTGGTTAGAACTCTGGATTTTACGACCTGCTGTTTCAATCTGACGTTCTTGCATTTCGATTTTCATCATACTATGTCTTGTGGATTTTGACATTTTATGTATAAAGAATTCACTTATTAACAGTACAGCTACCATGAATAAGAAACCAACACCAAACCATATGGAATTAAGTTTCATAAGTTTCATAGCATTACTATTAACAATTGAAAGAGTAGCTGATACCATTTCAATAGCAGCTTCCTGTGTAGGGTGGATTTCCTGAAGATATATGTTCTGAAGTTCTTCAGATGTGATTTTTGAGAATGAATGTTCAAGACTAAGGAGTTTGTTGTCATAAGATTCAATAAGTAACTTTGCATGATTGTATCTTCTTGTTTCGAGTTCGGAATGTTCGAGTTGTTCATATTCTTCCATGTAGTCTCTTATACTGTCGAATGAGTTGTGAATATTTGTTACATTTGACATAGTATTGTCCATACCTGAAACAATCATAAGAAGTTCACGGTTTATTGTAAGAAGTTCATCACTTATAGATGACATATACTTATATGAGTCCATATTACGATAGTAAACGTGTCGTCCATTATAGAAAACTATCATACTGTTTACAAAGTTGAGAGCCATGATTATGAAAATCATAATATATGCGATAATAAAGTTACGATATGTCTTTGAACTTTTGTATATGTTATTAGCCATTATTTAAAGTCCTCCGTTAATTTTCCATAGGGTTCATGATAAGTTGAACATCGCTGTCATTTATATTATCACTTGTAACAAGTGTAGCACCTGTATCAATATTTGAAGCAATAGCCTGCCCCTGTATAAGGTCACGGGCATATTTTACTCCAAGGTATCCCATGTTATAAGGGTTTTGGAGAATAAAGCCATCAAGAGTACCACTTTTTATATATTCATCAGAACTCTTTGAACCCTCTTTGCTCTGGAAGGAGTCGAATCCAAGAACATCAACAGAATCTTCTTTTCCGAGTTCATCGACAGCCATACAAGTACCGATAGTCATAGTTTGGTTTGTTGCGAATATAACCTCTACATCAGGGTTTTCCTTTATAAGTTTAATAGCTGCTTCTTTTGCCTCTGCTATGCTATTGTTTCCGTTTTCTGTCACAGAAACCTTAATGATTTCTTCTTCAGAATCTTTATTGTATGAATCAATCTGAGATGTGAATCCACTTTTTCTTTCTATTGCATTAGAGGCAGTCGGTGTATGGGTAACTATGCCTATATTGCCTTGTCCGTCAAGTAGTTCGTAAGCTTTTCTTGCAGCTATTGCACCGGCATATTCGTTATTTGTACTTATACATACAGAACGTGTTTCTTCTCTGCTGTCGGAGTCAATAGTGATAACTTTAATGCCATTGTTTTGTGCTGATTGAAGTAGTTGAGCGAGTTCATCATCATCTTCCACCGGAGAAATTACAATAGCATCTACCTTGTTGGAAACAGCATCTTTAACCATTGATATTTGTGCGTTTATATCTTCTTTTTCTGGTGCATCAAAATATACTTCGGCATTTAATTCTTCACTTGCGTGTGTAGCACCGAGTTTAGGATTTTCCCAATATTGACTCTGGCTTTTGAAAATCAAAGCAACATTAATGGTTTTTTCCTCATCACAACCTACGGAAAAAATCAGTGATGAAGTTAATGCTCCAAGTGTCAGAATACTCAAAAACCTTTTTTTATTCTTTTTCATTTTAGGTATATACCTCCTTAAAAATATGTTCCTTGAAAATATCAAGGATTATCCCGACATTAATTACCCACATTAATTATATCACATACTAAAAAGGATTTCAAGAGAATTTTTACTAAAATTTTAATAAAATATTATGCAAATCTACATAATAATAA
>CAZTUV010000248.1:0-2487 GCA_964616595.1 uncultured Alistipes sp. | reverse complement strand
TTTGTGCCATATACATTGAATCTTTTATTTCAAATAGAAACAATAAAAATATAATAGGCAAGATCGGTTTTTTATTATTTTTCTTAAAAACAAAATACAGAAAAATCGAAAACAATTGACACCACATAATAGGTGAAGTGTTAGAAAAAACAAAATTTTCAGAACTTAAAGAAGCAATTTCAAATATACACAAAAAGTATGTTATAAAGAAGAGAATTATTACTGTAAGCCTTGTAAAAGTTATATTATCTATTATGAAGTTATTTTCAATTTTAGTGCTATCACCACTTATTAAGAAAAATTGTGACAAACGTTCTTTTAATGTTTTTTTTTTACTGAATCAATGGGATATTCTTCTTTAAGGATATTTTCTAATCTAAATATAGCTTGCCATTGCTCTCTTTCAGATAAACTTTGAATATGTTCAATGATAGTTAAAAATTTCTCATATTCTTTTAATGAAGTTCCAGAAACAGGAGGTGGAGGTGAAATCTTTGCGTCATCGCCGGTTACATTATAAAGAGTAGCATTTGATAAATCTGTATTTGTTGAAAAGATTATACTTTTATCTGTAGTTGAAAGTTGTTTCTTTTCCTGTTCTTGTTCATCAACAGTAGAGTTTGATATATTTGTATTAGATTTTTCTTTGCCGGTAAGCAAATAATCTGTAGAAATATTAAGAAAATTCGCAATTGCGGATATGTTTTCAGCGGAAGGGTTAGTCCCTTTTTTCTTCCAGTCAGATATCGCAGATGTTGAAAGACCAATATAATCTGCTAATTCTTTTTGTTTTTTTCCTTGTTTCTTTAATTCTTCAAAAATTCTTTGTGATATTGTCATAAAAGTTTTCCTTTCATATTGTTGATTATGCTCAAAAATTAAGAAGTGCGTATTTTTTTCTTGACAAATTAAGATATACGGATTATAATATAGATATACCGATATTCGAGAGCATAGAAACCCAATGATAATTATATCACAGGAGACTTTAAAAGTAAATAGGTATTTATAAAAAATCCTGCTCATCAGAGCGGACGGAAAGGAGTGATAAAAATGACACTTGGAAACAGGATAAGGAACTACCGTGCGGAGCGCGGAATGACACAGATTGAACTTGCAAAAAAGGCTGGATTGTCACAGGGCTATCTTTCAGACCTAGAAAAGAACAGGTTCAACCCTACAACACCTATAATAATAGGAATCGCAGTTGCTCTTGATGTATCTGTTGGTGAACTTCTTGGGCTTAACGATAAGAATAGGACTTGAAAGGAAGTGATTATTATGGTTCGTGAATTTCTTGATTACGTCATCAGCAGACACCTTGGAGAAGATACTCCAGAAGGTGACCTTGCTAATGACTTAAAAAAAGCTAAGGCTTATTTATTGAAATATGCCTGTTGTAATCCTAATATTTTTTCAGATTTTGAAGAAACTCTTACAGAATGCTGGAATGAATTCAAAGATTCAGAAAAATTTTCTGATGACGAATGAAAGGAGGTGAAACAGATGAATGATTTGAAAGCTAAATTTGTAACAACCGAATTGACTGAATTGCTCAAAGCTATGGATAATAAAATTCATAGCTGTACATATGCAGTTAATGATAATGGCGAAGAAATCGTAACTGTATGGGATAATATTTATGGAGAACCAAATTGTGGCTTGCAGGTTTATGTAACAGCAGACAGCCTTGCACAGCTTACAATTGATGTAATCAAAAAAGTTATTATGTAAAAGCCGAAACAGCGGACACGTTCCGCTGTCTGCCGGAGATGGTCTACCGGCACTGACGATGGCAGACCAGATAAAGCCATAAAGAAACTTGAAAATAGAATAGAGGTGAAAATAATGAGTTATTTGCGTAGAGCAAACGCATATCTAAGTAGCTTGGTGACAGCAGTCAATTCACTTGCTGAAATAGCAACAAGTGACGAACTCAAGGAAAGCGTTGGAATGCAATATAAAATTATTGTAGAACTGCTCGAACTTGAGCGAGAAACTTCTGATTTTATTCTTGAAGCAGAACTTGATGCAGAGTTTCCGAACGCTGTTGCAACCAGCAAACAGAAATTTGTGAACATCAATGAACGTCTCATCACACACTTAGAAAAAATCCAGCTTCAAGGTTATTACTTTAACGAGTTAATACACACCTTGAAACTGGAAAACGACACATTAAAGAAAGAAATTCGCTTTCTTTAATATACATTCTAAGTGTATCACAAAATGTGAAAAAAGTCAATACTCATGAAAAAATTTTTGTCGGGGCATACTGCTCCGGCAGAAAGGAGAGAAAATGGATTACTTAACAGTAACCGAATTTGCAGAACTTAAAAATTGCTCTGTTCAATATATACAGCAGTATTGCAAAGACGGCAAAATTCAGACTAAACAAGAACTTAACTGCAAAGGCAGAATGAAATATATGATACCCGTATCAGCCTTACCGGAAGACCTGCAAGCAAAATATTATCGCAAGAAAAAAAC
>CAZTUV010000247.1:0-2523 GCA_964616595.1 uncultured Alistipes sp. | reverse complement strand
GTGTATCAGCTGCGACATGACCAGAGTAATTAATGATGCAGTGCGTCCGGCTTCCAAAGAGCCACCAAATCTCATAACTACTGCAAATGATGCAAGCGTTGACAAACCTATAAATACACCTCTGAAAATAATTTTACCCATTAAACCATTTGAAAAAAATCCTTCATCAGATTTACGTGGAGGTTTTGTCATGATATCTTTTTCAGGAGGTTCAAGACCGAGAGCAATAGCCGGCAATCCATCTGTAACCAGATTCACAAGAAGAATCTGAACCGGCAGGAGAACTATTGGCATACCCATTAATATTCCCAGAAACATTGTTAATACTTCACCAATATTGCAGGATAATAAATATCTTACGAACTTACGGATATTTGAATAAACACAACGTCCTTGTTCAACAGCATTCACAAGTGTAGCAAGATTATCATCAAGCAAAATTACGTCTGCTGATTGTTTTGTAACATCTGTTCCGGTAATTCCCATAGCGACGCCCACATCAGCTTCTTTTACAGCAGGAGCGTCATTTACCCCATCGCCTGTCATTGTAACAATTTCGCCACGTCTTTTGAAACTTCTTACTATTCTTAATTTATGAACAGGTTCTACTCTTGCAAAAACTGTATATTTATGTATTTCACGGTCAAGTTCCTCATCGCTCATGCAATCAAGTTCCGCACCTGTAATAGCCTTTCCACCTTTAAGAAGTCCGGCTTTTTTGGCTATAGCAATGGCAGTATTTATATGGTCACCGGTAATCATTACAGTTTTTATAGAAGAATTTGAACATTTTCGGATAGCCGTCTTGGCTTCTTCACGAGGAGGGTCAATCATTCCCGAAAGTCCCAGAAATATCAGATTACCATGTTCAGGGTCAAGATTATCAGAAACACAATAAGCCAGTGCCAACACTCTTAAAGCCTTGTTTGACATTTCGATAACTTTTTCCGAAAGTTTATGGCGTATTTTTTGAGTAAGAGTATTAATATTTCCATTTTCGTCTATATATTGGGTACATCTTGGAAGTATCACTTCTTCAGCCCCTTTAAAATATATTCTTTTTTCTGAACCTGCTACACAATGTACAGCCATAAATCTTGTTTCGCTATCAAAAGGATATTCATCAAGTTTTCTGCAACTTGTTTGTAAAGATTCCTTTGTCAATCCAGCTTTTGCCGCTGCGATAAGCAAAGCTATTTCAGTAGAATCACCTGTAACCTGCCATTCGCCCTTTCCTGTAAGATTGCCACGATTTCTGTTTTTAGGTTGTTTTTGTGTGCTTATAGTTGCCGTTGAACATATAACACCACATTTTAAAGTTTCGATTAATGCTTTTTCATTTTGTGGATTTACTGAAATATTTTCCTTGCCTTTTGTAAGACCTCCATTTATTCTGTAACCCATACCACTGAAATAATAACTTTCATCAACGGTATTCAATTCTGTTAAAGTCATTTTATTTTCTGTTATAGTTCCGGTTTTATCTGAACATATTACAGATGTACAACCTAAAGTTTCGACGCTATGTAACTTATTTACCAGAGCTTTTTGTTTAAGCATACGATTTACAGCAAGTGCAAGAGCAATTGTTACTGTTGCAGGAAGTCCTTCCGGAATAGCTGCTATTGCTATGGTTATACCGGTCATAAGCATTTCAAAGATATCTTCTCCCCTAAGCACTCCGGCAGAAAATACAGCAACACATACTATCATACATATTATAGCTACAACTTTTCCAAGTTCTGCAAGACGTTTTTGCAGGGGAGTCATTTCCTTATCGATATCGGTCAGCATTTCAGAGATTCTGCCCATTTGAGTACGTTTTCCTGTTGCGATTACTTTAGCACGACATACACCTTTAGTTGCGGACGTACCACAATAAACTATATTTTCCTTGTTCAAAGAATTATCAATATCATTTGCAATTCCGGCAATTTTGGCAACTGCTTCAGATTCGCCTGTAAGTATTGCCTCATCAGCAAAGAATCCAAAAGCTTTAAGTACAACGCAATCTGCCGGAATTCTATCACCCGATTCAATTTCTATTATATCATCAACAACAAGTTTTGAAGCTTCTATTTCCTTAAGAGTTCCGTCACGATAACATTTAGCAGTTGGAGAAGTCATTGACTTTAAAGCTTCCAATGTGTGTTCTGTTCTGTATTCCTGAATAAATCCAAGTACTGCATTTAGAAATACTATTAATATGATTGTTACAGCATCTGAAATTTCCCCCAAAAGTACTGATACAATAGTAGCTCCTAAAAGAATCATTACCATTATATCTTTAAATTGCCTGAAAAATATCCCTGCCGGATTAGTTTTTTTACCGTTTTCGAGTACATTTTCGCCATCTTCTTTAAGTCGTGTCAAAGCTTCTTTCTCCGTAAGACCCATATTACCACCCTTTCAGATGTTTGATTTAATCATTACAGAATATGATAGTTCAAGGACAAATATGACGAAATTTTATATTATGCATACAGCCGTAATTATCACATATTCATCATAATACAATCATAT